>NZ_JAMYMV010000107.1:0-15378 GCF_040318715.1 Mesorhizobium sp. M1050
CCCCGCCCCGCGCCCGTACCCCCCGGGCGCCCCCCCGGCCCCACACCCGGGGGCCCTCGCGGGTGCCAGCCGGCGCGGGCGGGCGCCACCCCCGGGGGGGCGCGCGGGCGCAGCACCGCTTCAGGAAGCGCGCCAAGCTTGCCGTCGGGATCATCGCGATAGCGCTGGTTCACATCCGCGCCGGCGAGCACGCCGCCCGCACCCAGCCGATTGTCGATAGCGGATAGAAGCTGTTGGGTTTCGGGCGACATCGGCCAATCCTAACCCATGAACGCTGGCCGGTCGAACCCTTGTCCGTGCATGCGCCGCTTGACCATCCGTGGACAATGCGGACAGGGCCGACCGTCCGGCATCGATCGCGATGAGGTCGGATCGACGCCGGACGAAAAGTCATTCTACTGAAGCTTGGCCTGCAGCGCGTTGACATCGTCGGTGGTCATTTCGCCATCGGTGGTCACCTTGCCGTCGACGATCTTCCACAGCCGGAACGGGCCGGTGATGTCGCCAAATTTGTCAAAGGCGACCGGGCCGATGACACCCTCATAGCGGATCGGCTTGCCGTCCTTGATCAGGCCGAGCGCCTTGGCGAACTCTTCCTTGCCGGCAAAGATCGGCGTGCCAGCGGGATCGACCGCCTTGTACATCGCGTCCTTGATCTTGGCCGGCTCCTCCGAACCGGCAATGGCGATTGCGAGGCCAACGATGGCGCCGGCATCGTAGGAGCGGTCGGCCGCCGGGTTGGACGGTTCGATGCCGGAAAATTCCTTGTAGTTTTTGGTGAAATACTCCGTCGAGGCGGTCGGGCTGGTGCCGGAGGATGTGCCGTAAGCTTCCTTCAGGTAATCGGCGCCGACAGACTCGATGAAGTCCGGGCTGTTCATGCCGTCATTGAGCAGGAATTTCTGCACCCCGCCTTGCGAAATCCAGGTCCGGGCAACCGTTGCGCCGTCGACCGGCGTGCTGACTAGATAAAGGCCGTCCGGTTCACCAGCCATTGCCGCCGTGACTTCCGAGGCATAACTCGACTGCTTTTCATTGTAGGGCGTGTCGGAAACGATGGTGCCGCCGAGCGCTTTATAGGCGCGCGAGAACTCGGCCACCATGTTGACGCCGAAGTCGTTGTTGACGTGGATGACCGACAGCTTCTTGAAGCCCTTGTCTATGGCGTATTTGGCGGCGGCGACGCCCTGCAGCGCATCCGAGGTGATGGTGCGGAAGAAGATGCCGTTGGTCTTGCCGTCGCGGCCGAGCGCAGTCAGCGTCGGCGAGGATGACGCCGGCGACACCTGGACGATCTTGGCCGGTGCGGTGACCGAGGTCAGGATCGGGATCGACACCGAGGAAATGATGCCGCCGATGATGACCGGCACCTTCTTGACCTGAACCAGCTGGGTGGCGGCGTCGACCGCGATGTTGCCCTGGCTCTGGCTGTCGCGCGTGTCGGTTGCCAGATCGCAGCCGCGCACGCCGCCGGCGTCGTTGATGTCGCGGAAGGCCATCTCCACCGACTTGGCGCCGGCTTGGCCGTATTCGCCGGCCGGGCCGGTCAGTTCCATGACAAGGCCAACGGTGATCTTGCAGTCGGCGGCCTGTGCCGCACCCGCCATCGTCACAAGAGCAAGTGCTGTGGTGAGTTGGAGTATCGTCTTTGTCATTGTTGTTCCCCTTTCGTTACTCAACTGTATTTGATCTCTGGAGCCTGTTCAGCGTTCCGGCACCTGCAGCCAGGTTTCATGCAGATGCCGCCATTCGACGCCGTTGGGCGCCGATGAACTGGTGGTGAAGACGGCGCTCGACTGGCGGCGGCTGCGCTTGCCGCCGCGCAGCTGGGCCTCGACGTAAAGGACGACGATGGTATCGGCGTCCTGCCAGCCGGGCCGGATGTCGTCGATCGAAATGGCAAAACCGTCGTCGCAAGAGGCGCGGCTTGTACGGACATGATCGACGACCGCGTCCCGATCCAGGACCTGGCCGTCCGGCGCCACCATGCTGAAGTCTTCGCCCATGGCGCGTTCGAAGCGGCCGAAGTCTGCCGTGTTGGCTCGCGCGGCAACGAACCAGTCGACGAAGAAGCGATGCAGGTCGATAACCTCGGCGCTGGCGCGTGAAAACAGGGAGCGCTCGCCGCTCATTTCTTCCCCGCATTGAGGTTGTAGTGCATGATCGAGCCGTGACGGCCGTGACGGTCGCGCTCCAGCGTGTAGACATCACCCTCAAGGCCAGTGCCTTGCGCGATGACGGCTGCAATCCGCGCCCGATCCTCGGCATCGAGCGCGATATCCATGATTTTGGCGTTGGCGAGCGCATGCGCCTGGTTACGAGCGCCGACGATGACAGCGGCGACTTGCGGCTGTTCGAGCACCCAGGCGCTGGCGATGGTGGCGATGTCGACGCCGCGGCGATCGCCAACGGCCTTCAGCGCCTGAAGCAGCTCCTGTAACAGGTCCCAGCCGCCGAAATCATCGATGATGAGTTTGTATTTGACCAGGGAACGGTTTTCGAGCGGCGTGGCGGGCTCGGCCACGCCAAGCCATTTGTCGCTGAGGAAACCACCAGCGACTGAGCCATAGCAGAGGAAGCTGACGCCGTTCTTCGAAGCGACTGCCGCCAGGCTCTTGCTCGGCCGCTGGTCGAGCACCGAGTATTGCAGTTGCTGGCTGACCAGCGGGATGCCGGCGGCGAGGATTTCGGCCAGCCGCGGCGTGTCGAAATTGGTGGTGCCGAGATTGCGCACCTTGCCTTCCAACCGGAGTTCATCGAGCCAGCCCATCGCATCGACATAGCGAGGTTGCGCATAGTCCCACCAGTGGAACTGCACGAGGTCGAGCCGCTCGGTCTTCAGCCGCCGCAGCGACTGGTCGACGATGCCCCTGATATAGTCGCGGCTTATGCTGGCCAGTCGTTCAAGGTCGGGCACCAGCTTGGTGTGCACCTTCATCCTGGCGGCAACATCGAGACCGCGCTCGCTGGCCAGCCGCAGGCGCGCGGCACCGATCAGCTCTTCGACGCCGGTGTAGATGTCAGCGCAATCATAGGTCCAGATGCCGGCGTCGAAGGTTGCGATCAGATCGGCCACCGCTTGGCTGCGGTCGACAGCGCCGTGGCCGCCGGCCAGCTGCCAGCCGCCACGAATGACGCGCGATATCATGTAGCCGGGGCCGAGTTCGAAGGTTTTGGTGGTCATGTCAGGTCATTCTCTTTCGGCAGCGGCACGGCCGTGGTTTCGGCATGGTTGAACCGCCGCTTGCCCATCCTGACGATCCGCAATCGGCTGGCGCAATTGGGATCGGGACAAGCGATCTCGGCGTCCGAGGTCATCCAGTCGTTCCTGTCCGTCGGGCGCTGCTTCGCCGCCAGCAGCGGCAGCACGGCGGCGAGCGAATAAATCGAGAAACCTTGCCCTGCCGGCATCGACAGCATCTCGCCCTTGAGCTCGAAATAGTCGCCAGCCTTGGCACCGCAGTAGATCGGTTTTCCCTCGGGGATGACCGCCTCGACGCGAAGATCGAACAGCTCGAAACTGTCGTCAGCCATTTCAGGCCTCCACCAGGCTGAAAGTGATGTCACAGGCGCCATTGCGGCGGATAACACCGCATGCGGCGGCGAACTGTTCGCGCTCCTTAGGCGGCACCTGCGCCACCACGCTGCCGGCCAGCCAGCCTATCGGGAACAAGAGGCGCGCGCCCTGCCCGTAGTAGAGGCCGATGTCGAAGATCGCATTGGGGTTGCCGCCCCACATGCGCGGCGGCACGAAGGACAGAACGATGTCGCCCGGCTGCGGCGTCAGCGTCGCGTTCTCGGCCGGCAACGGCCTGGCATAGGTCTGGCCCTCGAGATCGGCCGCGGGAACCGGGCAAGAGATTTCCGGCCCTGTCCACATTGCATGGATGCCAGGGACGACACGTGGCGTGCCGAGATATGCCGAGAGGAAGGCAGCGTTTTCCGGTGCCTTCTCGGGCAGCAACAATGCCGTGACGGATAGCTGTGAGCGCGGCTCGGTGATGTTGATGGAGGTCATGTCTGGTCTTTCGCGGCGGCCTGCAGCTTGCTGCGCAGGAAGGTGAAGGGTCGGCTGATGTCGGCGACCAGCGACTCGCGCGCTGCCTGCGCATCCTGCGTGGACAGCGCCGTGACGATTCGGCGGTGATACTGGGCGGTGTCGACCTCGCCGGCTTCTGAGAAGGCGTAGATGGCGACACGAATGCAGGGGCCCGATTGCAGCCAAAGGCTCTCGATCATCGGGATCAGCACGGCCGAACCGCAAGAGCGGTAGATCTCGAAGTGAAAGCTCTGGTTGAGCGTCACTTCGCGATCGACGTCCTTCTTGTGTTTCAGCGCCCGCATCTCGTCCCACTCGCCGAGAATGGTTTCGATGGTGGCGATCTGGCGCGGGCCCATGCGGGGCGCGGCCAGCGCGATCGCCTCGCCCTCGATCAGGATGCGGGCACGCAAGAGATCGTCGAGGCGTTCCAGGGTGATCGGCGGCACGCGCACCGAACGGTTGGGCAGCGCCTCCAGCGCCTTTTCCGTGATCAGCCGGCCGAGCGCCTCGCGCACCGGCATGGTCGAGGTGACCAGCGCATCGGCCAGGCCACGGATGGTCAACACCTGGCTTGGCTCGAACAGGCCGCCGATCAGGGCGCGGCGCAATTCGGAGTAGACGCGGTCCTGCACGGTCTCGCGGCCGACCGGCGCAAGCTGGGCCGCGATCGCCTCGTTGCTCTTTTCGATGGCAGCCTTTTGCATGGAATTCCGTTCTCGGCCGGTTTTCGGCTTGCGGACGAAATTAAAGCCGAATAGCGTGATCAAAGCAAGTGTGATCACAAATCATAATCAGGAGACGGCAACGATCGTCTTCGGCCAGAGGGTTTGATGAGCGAGGCAACCAAACGGCAAGGGGAAACCCGCGCGCCGGTTCTGACGGCAAGGAATGTCGTCAGGCGGTTCGGCGGCCTTGTCGCCGTCAACGATGTCTCGTTCGACGTCAGGGCTGGAGAAATCCTCGGCCTGATCGGCCCCAACGGCGCCGGCAAGACGACGATGTTCGATCTGCTCGCCGGCAGCATATTGCCGACCGGCGGCGAGATCCTTCTCAATGGCACGCCTGTCTCGGGCGAAGCCGCACATCTGCGCATCGGTCGTGGCCTTGGCCGCACCTTCCAGATCCCGCGCCCGCTGCCCAATCTGACACTGATCGAAAACATCATGCTGGCGGCACAGGGCCAGGCCGGCGAAAGGCTGCTCGCCAACTTCGTCACCCCGTGGCGCGTGGCGGCGCAGGAAAGGGCCGCCAGGACAAAGGCGCTCGAACTGCTGGAACTGGTCACCCTCACCCATCTCGCGCATGAGCCGGCGCGCGTGCTTTCCGGCGGCCAGCGCAAGCTGCTCGAACTCGCCCGCGTCATGATGGCAGACCCGGCGATCATCCTGCTCGACGAACCGGCGGCCGGCGTCAACGCAACGCTGCTCGAAGTCATCATCGACCGCATCCGCGACATCAATGCGCGAGGCATCACCTTCCTGCTGATCGAGCACAACATCGACATGGTGACGCGGCTCTGCCATCGCGTCCTCGTCATGGCGAGCGGCCAGTTGCTCAGCGAAGGCACGGCCGAACAGGTCGCACGCGACCCGCGCGTCATCGAGGCCTATCTCGGAGGCGCGGCATGAGCGAGACCGTCCTCGATGTCCGTGATCTCGAAGCCGGCTATGAACCCGGCGTGCCGATCGTGCGTGGCGCCTCGATCACCGTCGGCAGGGGCGAGATCGTCGTCGTGCTCGGCCCCAACGGCGCCGGCAAGTCGAGCTTCATCAAGGCTATCGCCGGCCTCGTCCCGATCAGCCGCGGCACGGTGCTTCTGGACGGCAATGACATCACTGCCGCGCCCGCGCACACCATGGTGCGGCTAGGCCTGGCCTTCGTGCCGCAGACCGAAAACATTTTTCCTCTCATGTCGGTCGAGGACAATCTGAAAGTCGCATGCGGCATCCTCGAACGGCGCGAGATTCCTGCGCGCATCGAGGAGATGTATGTGGCGTTTCCCGACCTCGTCCGCCAGCGGCGAACCGCCGCCGGCAACCTTTCGGGCGGGCAACGGCAGATGCTGGCCGTCGCACGGGCGCTGATCGTCCACCCCAAGGTGCTGGTGCTCGACGAGCCGTCGGCCGGCCTGTCGCCGAAATTCGTCTCGATGGTGTTCGAGATGCTGGCCGGCATCCGCAAATCCAGCGTCACCATCCTCCTGGTGGAACAGAACGCCAAGGCAGCGCTCGCCATCGGCGACCGCGCCTATGTACTGGTCGAAGGCAAGGACCGGCACGAGGGTGTCGCTTCCGAACTGTGGAACGATCCGATGATCGCCGAACTCTATCTCGGCCAGCGCCCGCTGCATGTCGAGAAAGGAGGTGCGGCATGAACCTGCAATTTGTCGTCGACGGGCTGCTGACCGGTTCGATGATCGGCCTCGGTGCCATCGGCGTGACGCTCACCTATTCGATCCTGCGCTTCTCGAACTTTGCCCATGGCGACTTCATGGCCTGGGGCACCTATGCGACATTGGCCGTCGTCAGCGCCATCGGCGCGATGGTCGGCAAGGTGGCACCCATTGCTCCCCTCTCCTTCGGCTGGCCGCTGATTGTCGCATTGGTCGTGGGCATGGCCTTCACCGCCCTGCTGGCGCTGCTGCTCGACAAGGTGCTATTCGCGCGGCTGCGCTCACAAGGCCAGGCGATCATCGTGGTGATGGCGAGCTTCGGTGCCTCGATGGCGCTGAGAAGCCTGCTTGAATTCACCTTCAGCTCGCGGCCGACCTATTTCAGCCGGGCGATTCAGATCGCCATGCCGATCGGCTTCGGCATCCGCATCACCCCCGACCAGATCGCCTTGCTGATGCTGACCGCCGTGCTGGTGCTCGGCGTGCATCTGTTGATGACGCGCACGCAGACCGGCCGCTCGATGCAGGCCCTGAGCCAGAATGCGGCATTGGCCCGCATCGTCGGCATCGACGTCGCCAGCGTGGTGCGCGTCACCTGGGTCATCGGCGGGGCGCTCGCCTGCGTGGCCGGCGTGATGATCGGCATTCTGGTGCAGATCCGCCCATTCATGGGCTTCGACATGCTGCTGCCGATGTTTGCCGCCGCTATCCTCGGCGGCATCGGCAGCATCCCGGGCGCCGTACTCGGCGGCTTGATCATCGGGCTGGCCGAAGCCGGCGCGGTGCAACTGATCGGCGCCGAATGGCGCGCCGCGGTCTCCTTCATCATCCTGATGGCGGTGCTGTTCGTGCGGCCGATCGGCCTGTTTGGTGTGAGGGAACGCTGATGGACCTGCTCGGCTACGGCGCCTTCTTCCTGACCACCGCGCTGATTTTTTCGCTGGTCACGCTGGGGCTCAATCTGCAATGGGGGCTGACCGGCCTGTTCAATGTCGGCCTCGCCGGCTTCGTCGCCATCGGCGCCTATACATCGGCGCTGCTGACGACACCGGACGATGCCGCCCGGCTTGGCGGCTTCGGCCTGCCGATCCTTGTCGGCTGGGCAGGCGCCATGGTCATCGGCGGCATCGCCGCGGCCCTTACCGGCATGGCGACGCTGCGGCTGCGATCCGACTATCTGGCGATCACCACCTTCGGCGTCGCCGTCGTCGTGCAACTGGTCGCGCTCAACGCGCAGAAGCTGACCGGCGGACCGTTCGGCATCGGCTTCATCCCGCGCCCCTTCGGCAGCCTGGCCGAGACGCCGCTGCTGTTCAACCTGTCGAATCTTGCCGTCGTTTCGGTGGTGACGCTGATCGCCTACCTCGCTCTGGAGCATCTGTCGCGCAGCCCTTGGGGGCGCGTGCTGAAGGCGCTGCGCGAGGACGAACGGGCAGCGATTTCGTTGGGCAAGAGCGCGCGTTTCTACCGCGTCCAGGCCTTTGCCGTCGGCGGCGCCATCATGGCGCTGGCCGGCGCGCTGCAGGCGCACTTCACCGGCTTCATCGCGCCGGACAATTACCTGCCGATCCTGACCTTCCAGGTCTGGGTGATGCTGATCGTCGGCGGCTCGGGCAGCAATCTCGGCGCCGTCATCGGCAGCATCCTGGTGTGGGCGATATGGGCGGGGTCAGGCACGCTGACCAGCATCCTGTTCCCGCCGGAACAGCAGGCGCGCGCCGCCGCGCTGCAGATCGCCGCCATCGGCGTCATGCTCTGCGTCATCCTGCTGATCCGGCCGAACGGCCTGTTCGGCGACAGGCCACGGCGGCCATGGTTCGGCAGGCGGACGAAGATCGCTCAGGCCAAGAGCAGTTCCGGGTCATGAATGCCGTGCCCCGGCAGGAAACGCATAACGCTTCGCTCTGGCATGCGGTCAGCCGCAATCGCCGCGAGCGGCCCGCGCTGCAAGGCGGGCTCGATGTCCACCTCGCCATTGTCGGCGGCGGTTTTTCCGGTCTATCGACCGCGCTGCACGCGACCGGGAAAGGGCTTTCCGTCGCCGTTCTCGAAGCCGAATTCATCGCCTGGGGCGCGACCGGCAGGAATGCAGGCTTCGTCGTGCCGAATTTCGCCAAGATGGACCCGACCGACATACTGGCCCATCTCGGGCCTTCACGTGGCGAAAGGCTGATCGATTTCGCTGCCGGCAGCGCCGACCTCGTCTTCGATCTGATTCGGCGGCACGGCATAAACTGCGACGCCTTGCAGAACGGATGGATTCAGCCGGCGCATTCGCTCGCCGCGTTCGAGAAGGTCAAATCACGCGCCGGGCAATGGGCTCAACGTGGCCGGCCGGCAGTCACATTGGATCGGCAGGAGGTCGAGGCGCTGACGGGCGTGCCAGGCTATGTCGGCGGCTGGATGGATCGTTCTGGCGGCGTACTCAATCCGGTCGAATACGCGCACGGGCTCGCCGATGCGGCGGAGAAAGCCGGCGCGAAGATCTTCGAGCGGACGCGCGTCACCTCGGTTGATGGCATAGCCGATGATTGGATGCTGAAAACGCCTTCGGGATCGGTACGCGCTGCCAAGGTGTTGATCGCCACCAACGCCTATGGCTGGTCCCTCAATCCGTCATTGCAGCGAACCTATTTCCCGCTGAAAGTCTTCCAGGTCGCCACGGCGCCGCTGTCGCGCGAAGTCCGCAGCCGGTTGCTTCCCGGCGGGCAAGGTGTCGGCGACACCAGGCGCAATCTGTTCACCTTCCGCTTCGACGCCGAAAACCGGCTAATCAGCGGCGGTATGCATATTCTTGGCGCCGGCGCCGAGAGCCGCGTGCCGCAGACGATCTGGCGGCGGCTTGGCCGGCATCTCGACTTGCCTGACCTGCCGCCACTTGCCTACAGCTGGTCCGGAATGGCTGCCGTCGAACCGGATTTCCTGCCGCATCTGATCGACCTCGGGTCGGGCCTGATCGCCGGTCGTGCCTGCAACGGCCGCGGCATCGCCATGACGACGGCAATGGGCAAGGTGCTGGCCGATTGGGCCGCTGGAACCGACGCCCGCGACCTGCCGCTGCCTTTCGGGCCGCCGGCGCCAATCCCGTTCCATGCCTTGCTGCGCCACGCGCCCAACATGTTGCTCGGCTGGAGCATGCTGCGCGACCGGTTGGACGATACGAATCTGGTTCTTCGAGCGTGAGCGCTTCGCGGAGGAATATGCCCGCCGCGCAACGAGTGGTTATCGGTACGTCGGAGGATCGTCAGCTTAATTTGTTTGCTGCGGTCATCAGCGTCCGGAGGAGTGGGGACGGCGAGCGACTCTGCCCACACTAGATTCTGAACAGGCGCCTCATCGCCGCAATATCGGACGGCGATCTCGCACTTCCAATGTAGGAGCGGCGTCATTTTGGCACGTGACCAGTTGATGGCCTCGCACTAGCTCGTAACCGCACCGGGCTCAATCGAATTGCTCGTTGTGCTGCGGACAACGGCGTCATCACCCAATGAGTCAATCGCCTTCGTGTTCTCGCATCTTGCGTTCCACACCGCCTTTTTTGCGACTTTCGAAGCACAAGTAATGAATACGGGATGACGGGGTATTCGGTTCAGATTCGCCGCTAACGTCAGCTTTGCGCCTCATGCACGAACCCGCTTCGCGGGAGGGGCGCCTCGTTCTGAGATGGTGCGACAGGCATTGGTCTTGAGCAGGTAGAGCCCGCGATCCGACCATGGAGTTCCCTTCAGCGAGAGGAACTGGCCATGGCTACCTTGTCGACCGATGCTCCGACCACGCCGCTTCGCCAGCGCATGCAGCAGGACATGCTGATGCGGGGTCTGGGACCGCATACGCAGCAGGACTACATTCGTCATGTCCGGCGCTTCGCCGCGTTCCTTGTCTGCGCTCCCGACACGGCGACGATCGAGGACATCCGGCGCTTCCAGTTGCATCAGCATGAGAACGGCCTGGGCCCGGCGACCATCGCGTTGAGGAAGCGGCGCGGCTGCTCGAAGCGGCGCCAGGCATCAAATACAAGGCCGCGCTCGGTGTCGCCTATGGCGCTGGTCTGCGCGTGTCCGAGGTCGCGCACCTCAAGGTCGACGACATCGACTCCACACGCATGCTGATCCGCGTTGAACAGGGCAAGGGACGCAGGGACCGCATCGCCATGCTCTCGCCGCAACTGCTGGAACAGCTGCGGCTGTGGTGGCGCGAAGGCAAGCGGCGCGGGGTGATGCTCCCCATGGCTGGGTGTTCCCGGGGCGTAATTGCATCGCGCCTGTCTCGTCGCGGCAACTGCACCGCGCGGTCAGGAAGCATCCGACGTCGGCATCTCCGCAACATGCACCCTTCCAACCTCCGAGAATACTACTTCACCGGACCACGTGTAATGGTCGTGAGTTCTGCGATCACGTCAAACGCCTTGATGCTCAACGTCGGGTCCCCTTTCATCTCCGCAATAATTGGCCCGTCCAAGAAGGCTTTCACTGCGGCATCATCGTCGAATAGGTAGACCCCGCCAGCTTCGCTTTGGGCCTCGTTTATGATCCAGACCTTCCAGCGCAGGCCAGGTATGTCCGCGATGGGTTGAGCATAGGGCAGGTTTTCTCTCTCGTACTCGGCCCTCGGCCCGTTGAGCTTGTAGTTGATTTGCAGGATTTTAGCCGACATGTCTTTCCTCCCTCAGTAGTTGACGTTGCGCGGCCACAAGCGACCCGCCATGCGTCCCTTGTTGCGTCCGAGCGAACGATCAGGAAAGTGCCCGACACGCGCAGTACGGTCCGGCCTAGTCTCGTTTGCGTCATCTTACGCCAGGTCATGGTAACCTCCGTTGATCGGGGATGCTCGAATGACAACCACCATGACGGCAGAAGGCGGGAAGGCGCCATGGCAGCTTCGGAAGCGTACCGCTTCCGATTGTGAACTGGCCTTAGACCTCCGCAAGGCCTAACCTGCGGCAGGGAGCGCTCAGCCATGACGCGACGGCCTTACGGATTGGTCTGCCCGATCTCGCGCGCCTGCGAGTTCCTGGAGCCGCGCTGGACGATCCAAATCCTGACCGAGCTCTGGAACGGCTCGACCCGCTTCAATGACATTCGCAAGGGGGTGGGCAACGTCTCGTCCGCCCTCTTGTCTAGGCGGCTCAAGGAGATGGAAGCGTTGGGCCTGGTCGAGCGCGTCGAGGACGGAGCGACGGGCACCATCGGCTATTTCCGCACAGAGAAGGCGATCAAGCTCGAGCCGGCGATGAATGCGCTGGCGGAATGGGCGCAATGCAACATCGAGGCGGAAATCGCGCTCGGCGACGTGGATGTTTCGACCCTCATGTGGGCCGTGCGGCGAAAGATCGACCTCGCTGAACTGCCGCGGCGGCGCGCCGTCATCCGCTTCCATTTCCGCGACGATCCCCCACCGAAGTGTCCCCATTACTGGTTTGTGGTCGAGCCAGGCGCGGACTTGCCCGAGCTATGCTCGCTCGACCCCCGCCGGGACGTCGATCTTTACGTCGAGACCAGCGTTGTTTCGCTGGGGGCCATCCTGGAGGGCCGCTCCAGCATCGAGCGTGAGAAAGAAAGGGGTGGCCTTTTCTTGAGCGGCGACCCCGGCCTTGCCCGCGGCATGGATCGTTGGCTGCGAACTTCGGTATATGCGGCGCTTGAGGGAATCGTCCAGCTTTCTTGAAAGCCATTGCCATTGTTGCGCACTGAAAGCCGCCAGTCCGCATTCGGCCCCCCAGAGCGCGCTGGCCGGACTGGACCACCCACGCGGCATCCTCGTCACCGCAGGGTGAGGC
This sequence comes from Mesorhizobium sp. M1050, assembly GCF_040318715.1. Classification (NCBI taxonomy): domain Bacteria; kingdom Pseudomonadati; phylum Pseudomonadota; class Alphaproteobacteria; order Hyphomicrobiales; family Phyllobacteriaceae; genus Mesorhizobium; species Mesorhizobium sp. M1050. Next base: position 12,211 of record NZ_JAMYMV010000107.1, read on the forward strand.
TAACGAACCGCATGCTCGACATGGCGGAGAAATCCACTCGATGTCGGCTTGCCGCGATTTTGATCGATCTCGCGTGCTCACCGGCTGATGGGTGGGTGAAGTCGGCGTCCCCAATGCGCTTTTCCCAAGCTTGTGGTACTGATCAGTCGTGCAGTGTGATGCGCCCGAGCATGGGAGGACGGTCATGGACCGTAAGCTTGCTGCAATTCTCGCCGCGGACGTCGTTGGCTACTCCGCACTGATGGAGCAGGACGAACAGGGCACGTTCGAGCGTGTCAAGGCGGGCCGTAAGGAACTGTTCGAACCCGAGATCGCCCGCCACCATGGCCATATCTTCAAGCTCATGGGCGACGGTCTGCTGGCAGAGTTCTCTAGCGTCATGGACGCCGTCGAATGCGCCGTGGCGCTTCAAGGAGGCCTCGCAGAGCGCAATGCGGCCGTTCCCGAGGATCAGCGCTTCCAGGTGCGTATCGGCGTCAATCTGGGCGAGGTGATCGTCGAGGGCGACGACCGCTTCGGCGAAGGAGTCAACATAGCTGCGCGCCTGGAGCAGATCGCGGAGCCTGGCGGCATCTACGTGTCCGGCAAGGTGGCCAAGGAAGTGGAGAAGAAGCTTGCCTTCGCCTTCGAGGCCATGGGCGAGCAGCGCGTGAAGAACATCGCCGAACCTGTGCCGGTCTACCGGGTGAATCTGCATGGGCAGCCTCGGCGCCGCCTGCTCAAGGCTCGGCGCTTGCGCGACAGATGGCTAATACTGGCGAGGTTGGCTGCAGTTGTGGCGGTAGCCCTCGGTGCAGTTCTTGGCATCCAGGGCTGGTGGAAATCATCGGGTGTGGCTGTCGATTACGCGTCGATTGCCGTCCTGCCGTTCGACAACCTCGGCAAGGACCCCAAATGGGATCGGATCGCTGACGGGATTACGGAAGACATCATCACCGACCTGTCCCAATCGGACCATGTTCTCGTCATCGCACGCCACTCGACCGACGTTTACAAGGGCAAGGCCGTGGACGTCCGCCAGGTCGGCGCCGATCTGGGCGTGAGGTATGTTCTCACGGGTGGCTTGCAGGCGAACGGCGATCGCGTTCGCATCACGGCGCAGCTTGTCGACGCTGCCACAGGCGCCGACCTTTGGTCCGAGCGCTACGACCGATCCGGCGAGGATATCTTCGCGGTGCAGAGCGACGTCACTGCGAAGATCGCAAATACCTTGGGGTCACAAGTCGGTGTCATTCGCAAATCGCAATTGAAACTCGCCCAGCACAAGCCACCCAATAGTCTGACGGCTTATGACACCCTTTTGATGGCCGACCAGATGGCCTTCACCCCGGTGGGAGGTATCACCAAGGATGGGTTGATCGAAGCAGAGAAGCTGTTCCACAAGGCCATAGACCTCGATCCGCAGATGGCACGGGCCTACGTCGGTTTAGCCTACGTCTATAGCTACATGTTTGGCTATGGGTTTGCTGTTTCTCCTGAACAGGCACTGTCAAAGCAGTTGGAGGCTGCCCGAAAAGCCGTGGAGCTCGATCCCAACAGCAACAAGGCCCATGGCGCACTCGGCCAGGCCCTCGCCTGGAATGGTGAGGGGGCGCAAGCCCTTGTCGAGTTTGACAAGGCGGAATCCCTCGCGCCAAACGACGCCGACACTCTTGCGCTGATTGCCATGAATATTAATCAAGAAGATACCGCACGGGCCGTTCGCCTCTCGGAACGAGCTATTTTGCTAAATCCTTACTACACAAACTGGTATAATATTAGTCTTTACTGGTCGTACTTTTTTAGCGAACAGTTTGATAAATCGCTTAAGTATGTAAAGCTTTACCAAAACCCTTCGCTCAATGAGATATCATTTACTGCGATGCTGTATGGTTACCTGAACCAGCCGAACGAGGCGAAGAAAGTAGCTGAGGAGGTGCTCGAACAAGACCCCGGGTGGACCGCAGAGAAGTTTGTGACCAAGTGGTCAATCGCCCCCGGGCACAATTCAGAGCTGGTTGCAGAAGGCGCACGGAAGGCCGGACTCCGGGCCTGCGCGACCGCGGCGGAGCTCAAAGGCAACCCCAACATGATCCACATGAAATCGTGCGATGCAGAGCGCGCCAAGGCGGCATCGGGCTGATCTAGCGCGTAGTCGGCATGAAGCCGCTCCGCCCCGCCCAAAGCGCGATCGCCGTCGGTCCGGGTTCGAGGCAGGTCGGCGAAGGGGTAGAGCTGGCGCGAAGCAGCCCGCGCTATTGTTGGACGCGAAGGTCGGCTCTCTCCCCACGTCCCGCAGGGCTGTCCGGGGAAAGTTTTGAGTGAATCGAAATGCCGCATGTGCATGCCCCGTAAAACGGGGTTTGTCCGTCTTCTCTCTGGTTGTCGAGACTCAGAAAAGGAACGGGGCATGCGCTTTGCACCTAGCATCTTCGGGCAGCTTCTTGAAGCCATGGATCGCCGTCAATTCCAAGCCATTGTGGATCGTCACGACGGCGATGCCTACGACAAATCGTTCAGGAGTTGGGATCATCTGGTGGTGTTGATCTATGCTCAGTTCTGCGGCAGCGACAGCCTGCGTGGCCTGGAAGCCGGTTGGAATGCCAACAGCCAGCATCATTACCACCTGGGCAGCGGTCCGCTGATGCGTTCGACCTTGTCGGATGCCAACAGACGGCGCCCGGTCGCCATTTTTGCCGAGGCCTTCAGCCTGGTGGCGGGCCTGCTCGACCGGCAGACGCGGCAAGAGGGTAAAGAAATGCTGCGGCTGATCGATTCGACCCCCATTCCGCTCGGCAAGCTGTGCGAGTGGGCCAAGTCGAACGGACGCATCCGCGGCATGAAGGTCCATGTCGTCTATGACCCGAAGGCCGACCATCCGCGCGTCCTCGACATCACCGACGCCAACGTCAACGACGCCCAGATCGGCCGCCGGATCACCATCGAGCCCGCGGCGACCTATGTGTTCGACAAGGGCTATTGCCACTATGGCTGGTGGACGGCGATCGCCGAGGCCGGGTCGGTCTTCGTGACGCGGCCCAAGACCAACATGGGGCTGGCGCAGCTGTGCAACCGCCCCGTGGCCGAGCCGCAGGGCGACGGCTTCCTGGTCCTGGAAGACAGTGAGGTGAACCTGGTCAGCAAGGGCGCTTGCAAGCTGCCGATACGCCTGCGGCGCCTGCGCATCCA
>NZ_JAMYMV010000108.1:0-15159 GCF_040318715.1 Mesorhizobium sp. M1050
ACGCAACAGATCGGCGTCGGGTGTCTTCTCCACGAGCGCGCGCAGGTTCATCATGTCGTCGGTCATCGGTAGTCCTTCCGGTCAAGGTTGGTGTCGCAACCAGACCCTACCGGAAAGCGCCGATGACCACCGCAAAGCCGCTCGCTCCCTACAGCGCTATCCAGGGCGCGCTCGCGAGCAGCTTTTGCTACCGCCGAGCTACACCACTTACGGAGACACGACCTCATAAAAACCCCAACGGCGCGAAATCAAAGGCCCATCATGATGCTCATGTGCGGCAAACCGGGTGAGTGGTCTTTGCACTCTTGGTTCTGCCAACTGCGGACCAAGTTATTTCTCTTTGAATTCCTGGATGAGAGAGAAGCGACTATCGAAGCCTACACGAGTCCCTCTTCTGAAACAGGCGAGGAGATCGTAAGAGCTTAATCAAAATTCTGGCCGACACAGGATGAGGGGGAGATGAATTTTACGCATTGCGATTTGGGGCAGTGTTCTCGCGGTCAGAGGGCCGAGATCACGTTCACATCGGGGGCCAACCTAAGGTTGCTGGATTTGACGAGCTGCAGCAATTACGGGCGCGGAGAACGACCTCAGTATGGCCGGCTTGCGAAGCAGACAGTCCGCTTGCAGGTTCCCAAGTCGGTGCATTGGCATGTAGCCGTCAATATGCAGGGGCTTGAAGGCAGCACTTGTTCCAGCATCAGGAAATTGCCCGGGCCTCTACCCGAATTGCGCGAAGCTCTGTGTTCTGTTCCGTCCCTGGTCAGGGATAGTTCGCCGCCGGGAAAATCCACAGACGGGAATCGCCAGTACGAGGTGTTCATCTCCCATGCTTCCGAAAGATAAGGATTATGTCGTCCGTCCACTGGCGCTGAATGATGGACTCGCAGTCTGGTCTGACGGATTCGAGCTTCGGATCTGTAACAGCTTCAGGCGGATCGATCAGGGATTAGCGAACAGCCATTTCGGCGTGGTCGCTTTGTCAGAGCAGTTCGAAAGGCTGGACGAACTACGAACTCGACGGAATCGCCGCTCGGTCTGTCAAACGGGAGCAACAGCTTCTACCCACCTGGCATAAGCCGCCCAAAGCACTGCTACCAACACGCCTGACGATTTCCGACCTGATCACGTCGGTTGTAGCTGCATAGGAATCCAATGGTCGCGTTGCCGATCACCGGTCGAAATTGTCAAAGACGAACACTCGCACGGCCCGTCTTTTTGTTGGGTTCGGTGACCCAATTTCGGCCCGTCCGCTGCTCTCCACCAATGCGCTTCGCACTCGAACTGCTCCATCAGCACCTTCTTATGTTGGGAGGCTGCCGTAGCATCTCGGACAAAAACGTCCGAGATCGCCGCGTAGCTACCGCTGGCGAGCTAATAATATGCGCGACCGTCGCGGCATTTGTAAAGAAGGTCAGCCCGGCCAGTCTGAGAGGTCGGCTTACGATGGGGTCTACAGGCCGGTGGCGCACAGCAGAGAGGTGAAGGGAGTGTGTCAGGACAATGAGGAAGAACAATGAGGAAGGACATGCGAATTGTCTTCGAGACATTCCTGGAAAAGTTGTCGGTAAGTGTCGATGAGGGTGATTTTCGCGGAGCCTTGGCCGATGTCGCCTCAGGTCTGGATCTATTCACCTTTGCCTACTTCTCCTTACCGCCGTGGTCCAATGGCAAGCCCATGCTGATCTCGAATTATCCGGCGCTCTGGACAGCGCGCTATCTTGAGAACCGGTATCAGAATGTCGACCCGGTCATTTCACGTGCAAGCTATGGCGAATCCACATTTCGATGGGGATTTGACCTAAAGAGTTTTGATCTGTCCGCGCCTCAGCTTAGGTTTTTCGAGGAAGCAGCGCAGTTCGGCATCCGCTGCGGCGTGACGATCCCGATCATTGATGGCCGCGGCAATTTTGAGGCTATGACCTTTGCCGCTGACAAGCCCGATCCTGCATACTTTCGGGTGGCCGATCGCTACGAGCAAGGTCTTCCGTTTTTCGCGAGCTGTTTTCATACGTTCGTCCGCTGCAGACTGTCGGGCGATCGAAGAGTTGGCGGTGTGTTGTTGACGCCGCGTGAATACGAGTGCCTGCAGTGGGCGGCACGCGGCAAGTCCGCCCAAGATACAGGCGGCATCCTGAAGATCTCACGGTACACGGCTGAGTTCCATCTGGCAAACGTCCGCAAGAAGCTTGGCGTGACAACCACCCGACAGGCGATTACGCGTCTGGCGGCTTCAGGCTTTTCGCTTCCTGATAAGTCGGCTTGACCTCCGGAACTGCACAGGCTGCGCTTTCGCGAAGGATCGTCTCCAATGGCGAGGAAATGTTTACCGCCATTGGAGGCCTTTGATGATCCAGCTTATTGAGCCTGAGTGCTACGACGACTTTGCTGACGGACTGCATGCAATGCATCGGCTTCGATTTCGCGTCTTCAAGGAACGCCTAGGCTGGGACGTGCAGGATAATGGCGGCTATGAAATCGATTCCTTTGACGCGCTCAGACCGCACTACCTGTTGTTGCGCGGTTTCGGGGGCCGGGTGGAGGGTTGCGTTCGCCTTCTGCCCTCAGCGGGCCCGACCATGATTCGCGATACCTTTCCGATGCTGTTGGAAGGAAGGGCTGCACCTGAGGATCCGAGCGTGTGGGAAAGCAGCCGTTTTGCGCTCGACATAGCTTCATCTGGGGAAAAGGGCGCGGGCGGTATCGCTCTCGGCACATATGAGCTCTTCGCCGGCATGATCGAGTTCGGCCTCTCACGCCGGCTCAGCCACGTCGTCACGGTCACCGACTTGCGCATGGAGCGCATTCTTCGTCGCGCCGGCTGGCCCCTCGAGCGGATCGGCAACCCGCACACGATCGGCGCGACACGCGCACTGGCGGGCTACCTCGAAGTGTCGAAAGCGACACTTCATGCGGTGCGACAAAACAGCGGTATCGACAGTCCGGTGCTATGGGCGCCGGTGCTTCGCCGGGTGGCGTGAATGTGACGCCCGGCAGGAGAGCACAGATGTCCACGTCTCTTGCGACGGACGCCGATCTGCCCGACTGGTGGAATGATAGGACATACGACTATGCCGCTCAGCTGACGCTGCGTGGCTGGGCTTGGGAGTTTTTGCGGCGCAATCCGGTATTTCAGCATGATGTGCTTGCGGCGCGCCGGCAGGCCAACAGTTTGCCGCATGGCACCACCGTCGAGGTGATCGCGTCGGCCGGCAACCTGTCGCGCTGGGGTGTTTCGTTTCGCTGAATCTTACGGGCGCAGTGCGACTGTGTTTTGGTGTCCACGCCGGTGTCCAAGCGTGTTGCCTGTCATTGCGGAACGGCGATTTGCGTCATCGACGATATCGTCGTTCGAGCTGGCGGCATTGCCATGTCGTGCTGCAGTCCTGCTGATGCCCGACAAGAGCCAGGAGGTTCTTCTTCGCGATGCGGAGCACAGCCTCCAGCTTGCTGTTTCGGGAGCGAATGTCCTGCATCCTGTTTACCTCCGCACCGAGGCGATCTGGCCGGCAGCACTTTCGAAGCATCGTCTGTTAGCGCTGGAGTGCCTCAATGCCCTTTGTGCCTACGGAAAACTGCCAGCGCGCTTGTTTCCGCCAGAAAGACGCGGGCCCCGATTGAACTTCGTCCTCCGCGCGCTCGATGGCGCGCTTGCCGGAGCATCACATCGCGAAATCGCCGAAGCGCTCGTCGGCCAAGCGCGCGTCCGATCCGACTGGAAGGATCCTCAAGATCACCTGCGCGATCGTATCCGCCGCGCCGTCTCACGTGGCCGTGCGCTAATGAACGGCGAATATCTGAATTTCCTTCTTGAAGAGCATGAGATCCGCGCTGTGCGTCAGCCGGCGAACAGTTCCTTGTAGCCGGTGGTCACCATCCAATTAGCACGGTCGATATGGCTGCGGAGGGCCTTTTTGGCGCGGACCGGTTCAATGGACGGGTCAATGCCGAGAATGCGATTTGCCATCTCCTCCTCGCTGGCTTTGTCGGCACAGGCATCCAGGATACGCAGATAGATCGTGAAATGCTCCCTGTCGTAGCTCGTAAGGCTGTCCGACCATGGGACTTCGTCGGCAATCGGCGTGATCGATTTGGGCTGTAACATCGCTGATTATACCTCCGCAAAACGGCCTCCGCGAAGCCCTCCGCCAGCGGGTTGGGATACTCAATGTGGATTACATATTTTAGTTGATAAACTCAAGCTGCCTAATCCGCTGGCTATCGTGCATGGATATGCGAAGATTGGTCGGACGGAATGTGCAGAGGATCAGGCTAAGGAAGCGTCTGACGCAGGAGCAGCTTGCCGAGATTTCCGGGTTCAGCCAGCAGTACATCAGCGGCTTGGAGAAAGGACGAAGAAACCCGACGATCATCACGATCTATGAACTGGCATTGGCCCTCGACGTCAGCCACACGGATCTGGTTCGGCCCGACAAACAGGCCTGACCCACCCGACTTCCAAGTAATTGCTACGGGCCCACGCGCCTCCCAGCGCCCGCCGGCTGCTCGTGAACCCTCGGTCTTCTTCGGCAGACTTCAGCGATCTTGCCCCGTTCGGCTTCGCGCCCCCGGCGCGGGGCAGCCTGTCGGCTGCTACTGGCAAGTACCTGGTCGGGCGCAGGCGGGGACGCCCACTCTTAACAACGGCTTCTTCAGGTATCCCCGACAATCGGCTGCTGTGCGTTGGATGGTAATCGCATAAAGTTGATCAGAACGCTCCTCCCAGTCGGAGACCTCCCGCCCAGCCCCGCCTGGGGGTCACAAGGCCCCACCCCTCTAATGATCCGGTCCACTCGCCCGTGCAGCGTGGAAAGGGCGCACGAGGCGCCCTTCATTTCCGATCAGCTATCAGCAGCCACCTTCACCTTTCGTTGTTAGAAGCGGTAGGTGACACCTGCGCCTATCAACCAGGGATCGACGTCCGCCTTTCCCGTCAGCTTCGCGCCGTCGACCGTGACGTCGAAGTCTGGCTTGAGGAAAAGCTTCTTCACATCGAAGTTGACGCCCCAATGCTGATTCACCATGTAATCGAATCCGACCTGCAGCGCGGTGCCGAACGTGTTCTCAACCTTGAGAGCATCGGCACTGCCGGCATCCTGGTTATAGAATATCGTGTAGTTCACGCCAGCGCCGACATAGGGTTTGAAAGCGCCGAGATCGGTAAAATGATACTGCAATGTGAGCGTAGGCGGTAGCAGCCAAACCTTGCCGATCTTGCCAAGCCCGTCGATCGTTCCTTGGCCGTCGATGTTCGCGTAGGTGGTGCCGAGTATGAGCTCCGTGGCGATGTTGTCCGTGAAAAAATAGGAGATATCGAGTTCCGGCGTCACCGTGTTTGAGTAAGAAAGATCGGAGCCGGGCACTGCATTGACGTAGCCCGCATCCTGAGTGACGACCCCCAACGTACGCAGGCGGATCTGCCAAGGGCTTGGCGCTTCTGTGACCGAGGCTCCTGCCTGCGGGACGCTCGCCGCTTGCGCAAGGTCCGCCGCGACGGCCTGCTGTCCCATCACGATGAGGACAACGGCCGCTGTTGCTCCCAGCGCGGCGCGCATTTGGTTTCTCGCCATGATACTCTCTCCTTGCTCTTCAGAAATGTGGACTGAACTACGAAAAGTCCTGCTCGAATTCCTTGGGCCGCGGCGCTCATGCGCAGTTTGCGTGGGACCGCGCACGCATCATTTGCGCCGTGCTCGCAATCACCACCTGTACTCAATTAGAAGTAGGCGGAATAACCAAAGGCCTGCAGCTTTGCGGCCGTCTTACGCGCGTGGCCCGTGTGAACGCACGCCCGCTTCGTGGTGGAGAGCAGGATCGGCGGATAGCGGCAAGGGTGGTCCCGGCGCCACAGTGCGCGCGGAATTCCGGCATCTTGCCAGAATGTCAAGGCACTGACCGCGGCGCTGGTCACGGGAACCTTGTCAGGGACGGTCGAAATCGCTATCAGGGCGTCGCGGTCGCGATCGAACTGTGTTCCACCGAAGTGCCCCAGGGTCCTAGCCGGCTGGCTGGCGGCCCAGGCAAGTGTCCCTTCTCCTTCTACATCTTCGAGCCGAAGATAAGGATCATCGTCCGGGTCATTCAGCGTTGGACGGAACTCGAATGCGGTCATCTCTGGATAACGTGAAGAATCATGTCGACTGGAAAACAATTTCAAGGTTCTCCTTAGGCTCGGGAGAGCTTTGTTTTCGCGGCTGCGACCGCATGTTCGGTGAGCTTGATCATCGCATGATTTCTCCTCAGTCCTTGCCGCAGCGGTTTGCGGATAGCCTCGCACGTGTCGTGCCAAACGAGAAAATCATTTCACAACAACGACATGGCTCTGATTGCGGTGTGTCTCAAGTCCGACTTTGTCGAAGACCCGACAACGAGAGCAGCCGTGACCGCCTGATAGAACCTCCTGTGCGAGCTCGGTGGGCACTGCGGAATAGCAGCGAAGCTCACGGCGAACTGGCCGAGCTTCGGATCGACATCGGCGACGGGGCGATCAACGACCACTACGTCGCCGGTGTCGGGCGCGGCACAGCCTGAGGACTCCGCGGCGGCGATCATCGAATAACTGCGTTTACGATGGCTCCATCCTGGGCCACCGGTCGGCGCGCAAAAGACTGCTTTGCGGCCTCATCCCTCCGCCTGGATTGAGTCGCAGGGACCGAATGGCGCACGTGCTTTTTGAACCGGCAGAGTGGTCATAACGCAATTGTCTTCCGGCTATCTTTACAGAGATTCGATAATCCAGTTGGTGAAGGTCCCAGATCGCGCAATCATTGATGCGCTCAGGTCTGGGGATGCGGCCATCCGCAACCATCTCATCAAGAGCATCGATCCGACACCAACATAGAGAATTGGTTTCCCATGAAAGAGGCCTCGCGGCGGACATGAGATTGCGTCACCCTTCATGATCGCGGCCTCCGAGGATGTCGGGATCGAGCCACTGCAACGGCACGATAGGGCGAAGGATCTGGCAGCTCTTGCAACTGCCGACCTCGATGGGAGAAGGCATATCGCGATCTGTCCGGCAGAGTCACCAGCTTCTGCACTGTCCGTTCATGAAGACTTCGTGCTGGTCTCCATAAGAGAAGTTATTCTGGTGCAGAAGGTGCCCGATTAGCTATTCGGAAAAAGGCGACATCGACGGGCAAACGGGCGCCGCCGGTAGGCGTCCCCCTCAATGTCGGATTTCCGACAGGATCGCAAATCCGACAACCATTGTTTAATAAGATTTTCTTTCTCTGGCACGGCCCATGCATGGGACTCTGCGAACGCGTCAGCGAGACGTCTCATGATCATGCACACCGAAAATGCCGTCGCCGCAGTGAAAACCGCGCTCGCCTGCCATCAAGCCGCCGAAAGGCCGGCGGGTGATGATTGAGGCGGGGCGATTGCGCCGGCAACACCTCATGGGCTTGGAAAGCGTCTCGCGTGACGGCGACGCGGGCATCCCGACGGGCGGAAAGGACATACGTCGTTGCCCCACATAGCCGGTATGACCCGTCGATTGCCACCGCGCTGGAATGCTCGGGTCTACATTCGACAACCCGAACGCGCAGGACAATTCTTGCAAATCCGGTCGGCACCGGGGCTCGAGAACGCCCGCGAGGGGGAGCCCAATCGCTGTGGCCGATATTCGCCGCGAACAACCCGCCGAGTGGGAAAGGAGCAAAGCAAGTGGAGCTATCTTGCATTGGAGTCGGTGCTGGGCCGTCTAATTTGAGTCTTGCGTGTCAGATACACGAGCAAATTGGGCAAGGGGCACTGTTCCTGGATCGGCAGGTCGACTTCCGATGGCATCCAGGCATCGCATTCGATTCCTCGGAGCTCCAGGTCAGCCACTTCAAGGATCTGGTCACACTGGTGAATCCGCGATCAGCCTACACTTTCGTAAACTTCCTGCACGAGAACGGGCGTCTGTATCACTTCCTGAACGCACAGTTCGAGGCCGTGCTCCGAGTTGAGTTCGAGCAATACCTGAACTGGGCCTTCCACAGGAACCCACTTGTGCGTCGCGGCGAGACGGTGCGCGAAATCCGCTTTGATGGCGAGTTTCGGGTGCGGACGGATAAGGCGGTTCTCGGCGCCAGAGACGTCGTGGTCGGCATTGGCAAGCAGGCGCAAATTCCGCCTCAGTTCCAGGGCTGGACTGGACGCAACCTGTTCCACTCATCTGTTTTACTGCACATCCATCCTGATGTGCGCAAGAAGCATGTCTGCGTCGTTGGCGGAGGCCAGTCGGGAGCCGAGGTAATGTTGCACCTTGTCGGCCTGCCGAAAGAGCGGCGGCCTGCCTCGATCACTTGGGTCTCGCAGCGTGAGAACTACCTGGCTCTCGACAACAGCCCGTTCACAAACGAGTTGTTCATGCCCTGCTTTTCGGATCGTTTCGCGGCGATGAGCGAGTCGCAGCGTAAGCTGCTCCTGCGACGTTTCGTGCTTGCCTCGGACGGCATTTCGGAAAGCACGTTGCGCGCAATCTATCAGGCGCTGTACCGCCACGCATTTTTCGAACCAAACCGATGCGACATCACACTGCGGCCGGGCTGCACCGTCTCGCACTGCATCAACGCCGGCGCGGGTCACAAGCTGACCCTGCAGCACGGCATGGACGAGGTCGAAGAAGTCGCGGCTGACATCGTCATCCTGGCCACCGGTTACGAGAACGCGGTGCCGGACTTCTTGGAACCCATCGCGCACCGGCTGGAGCAGATCGACAATGAATTAGCTATTCGCGAGGATTTTTCGGTGAGCTGGGACGGACCGCGTGGCAGACGCATCTTCGTACAAAACGCGAGCCTCGGGCAGCGCGGCCTGGCCGATCCGAACCTAAGCCTGTTGGCCTGGCGCGCGCGCCGCATCCTCGATAGCCTTCTTGGGCGCGCGCCATGCGCGAACCCCGAGCATCCTGGCTTCATCAGCCATACCTCGATCGAGAGCTGGCCCGACCCCGCAGCCGAAGAAATGGGCAGCGGGATATGAGTCGTAGACTTTTGATTATCGGCGGTAGCATCCTAGGAATGATGTCCGCCTCCGCTGCGGCGAAGGCCGGAGGCTTCTCCGAAATCATCGTGACCGAACAAGCCCTTGGACCAAGCGGCGCATCGCCTTATTCTGGGGGCGTGCATTTCCCCTACGGTCGTCAAGACCGTACTAGGTCGCTCACTCGGAAGAGAGCCGTGGCCATGGCGGCCATGGCTGGGTCGGCGGTCAGCGGATGGTGCCGGCCTTTAGCGATGCGTGTCGTGGCTGGACCGGGTGAAGCGACTGATCCGGCTCAGTTTACGGAACCCCTGGACCCGGCTGAGCCTGACATAGGCAGTCTCGCGCCGAGCTTCTGCGAACAATATCCGCCGGAGCGGAACGCACTTAGCATCGCCGTCCCACATGACGTGAGTCCGTCTCCGTGGACCCGCAACTTGACCAGCGCCCGACTGCCCTAATTGGGATGTCCGACCAACCAGTTTCCAACAGGAGGCTTTTCGCATGTTGACTGATGCACAAAGGGAAAAGTGGCAGAAAGACGGATACGTCAGGCTCGAAAGGTTCTTCGCTCCAGCGGCTCAGGAAGATATCTCTATTTTTGTCGAAGATATGTCACGCTGGGATGTCAGCGATGATAAATGGCTCATGTGGTTCGAGAAGACGACGGACAATCGAAAGATCATCTCCAAGATCGAGAATTTTCTCGACTTCCATCATCCATTGCGTCGTTTGCTCTTAGAAGATCATCGCATAAAGTCAGCGGTCGAGGAGTTGCTTGGCGAAGATTCGCGCAGGCTCAAGGAGTTGCTTATTTTCCACTACCCCGACAGCGGCGGCTATCTCCCGCATCAGGACATTTATCACATTCCACACAAACTCCCCGACCGGATGGTCCATGCGGTGGTTGCCATAGGCATCGACGACTCCGACCCGGAAAACGGCGGGCTTTTCTTCAGCCCCGGCAACCACAAGAAGGGGGTGTTTCCCATGGATGCCGGTGGGGTGATCGATCCTCAAGTTGCCGAAAAGTTCTCCTGGGAACCCGTAGTATGGAAGGCTGGCGACATCTTCATCTTCGACGATTACGCACCGCACTACTCACGACCGAACAAAAGCAATCGTTCTCGGCGGACGCTCTACTTGGTGTTCCAGCGTGCTTCAACCGGCGGGCCGACCCGCGCTGAATATAACGTGCTTAAGCGCGCCCTTAACCCGCCCGAGGGCAAAGTGGCCGATCTCGACAATCTCAAACCCCCAAATGGCATCTTCTATCGCGATTGAGCTCACGCAGGCCAGGCGGAGGCATGCACACGACTGATCGACCGCTCAAAAATGCGCGGACGGTATGGCCGTCTGATTTGCGGGCTCGCGGAGCATCGACCGCAGCCCGTTACGACGCTTTGGCACGTGGATTGCGGAGGTGGTCGCAGGCGGTCTTCTGTGCGCCTGCAGCCCGACTAGTGCCCCCCTTGGTCGCCCGCTTGCCGGCCCAGAGCTGCACTATCCTGGCCGGGCCGCCAATGGTCGGACTGCCGTTTCTCTCCACGAATTGCACGGGAGGCTGTTGCGTTGGCAGCCAAAGGTCCCACTGCTTCAACAGCTTAGGTTGGTTGTCATGCGCAAATACACGTTTTCTCGAACGGAGCTGTCGCGGGCGTTCGGTATCGACACGGCCACGCTTGGAACGGGCAGCGCTCGCACGGGGTTTTCATTCGGAAAGGTTGGACCCGGCGTCACATCCGAGCCCCATCGGCACGACGAAATCGAGGCCTTCGTGGTCCTGTCTGGTGCGGGCAAGGTCACCACCGACCGGGGGGAAATCTCGGTCGAGGCGGGCGATGTCGTTCTGTTCCACCCTTTTGAAGCGCATGTGCTGCGCAATGACGGAAACAAAGACCTAGATTTCGTCGATGTCTACTGGCGAGACGGCGAGGCCGCCCTTGATGCCGCTGCGAAGACCACGGCTCCACGCGGGCCAATCTTCGTCTTCTCCACGCCGCCAACGCCAAATGGCGATCTGCATCTGGGGCATCTTTCTGGCCCCTATTTCGGCGCTGACGTCTATACTCGTTTCCTGCGCATGAAAGGAGTCGAGGCCTATCACCTGACCGGAAGCGACGATTACCAGAGCTACGTCGCGACGCGCGCCGATGCCGATCAATCGACGCCTGCAAATGTGGCGCGCTACTACGCCGACGAGATTCGCGCCACGCTTGCACTTCTCGATTGTGAGGTCCACAGCTTCCAAGCCACAATGGGCGATGACGGTTATGGCGAGTTTCAAGCCGCCTGTTTCCGCAGTCTTCTGAGCAGCACGGCGATAGATCTACGCCAGAGCCCTGCGCTTTTCGATGCCGTGACAGGCCGTTATCTTTACGAGCCGGATGTTAGCGGCCTCTGCCCCGATTGCGGCGGGTCCGCGGGTGGCAACATCTGCGAGGAATGCGGCGCCCCAAACCTTTGCCACGACCTGCGTGCAGCCCAATCACGGCAGTCTGCCGAGGCGCCGCTGGTCGGCTCCGTCCGCCGCGCTGAACTTGCGCTGGACCGATGCTTCGACAATGTCGACCGGCATCTGAGGGCGTCTGGGGCCCCGCTACGGATCTTGGATCTCTTCGCACGCGTACGCCGACGCGGGAAATTTTCAGTGCCCATTACCCACCCCTCGGACTGGGGCCTGCCGGCGGAAGGGTTCCCGGGGCAAGTGATCTGGGTCTGGCCGGAGATGGCCTTCGGTTTTCTATACAACATCCAGGCGCTCGGCCGCTCGATGGGTCGCGACTGGAAGGCGGAGATGCCCGGCAACGACTGGCAGATTGTCCATTTCTTCGGCTTCGACAATTCGTTCTACCACGCGCTACTCTACCCCGCTCTTTACGCCGAGGTCTTCACCCACTGGAAGCCACGCATCCGCTATCACGTCAACGAGTTCTACCTGCTCGACGGCAAGAAGTTCTCAACCAGCTGCCGCCATGCGGTCTGGGGCAAGGAGGTTCTGAGCCCAAAGACAGTCGACGTCGTGCGCCTTCATTTGGGCCTGACACGCCCGGAAGGTGAGCGGACGGATTTCACGCTGGACGCGCTGCGCCGCACCGAGAACGAGGTGTTCCAAAGCATCTGGCTGAACTGGCTTGAGGCGTTGAACCAGGAAATCAAGCAGGATTTTGCCGGCCATGTACCCGATGCAGGCGACTGGAGCCCGGTCGACCGCGCCTTCTTTGCTCGCATAGAGATCTATCGCGCTGCGATGGAGCGCGCCTATTCGGACGAAGGCTTCTCGGTTCGGCGCGCGGCCACTCAGGTCTGCGAATTCGTGCGCGATTGCGTGATCTACCGCGGGGCGCGAGACTTTGCGGCGGCGCGACGTTTCTATCCTGCCCGCAATCAGACTTCGCTAGCCCTTCAGACGACGGCCGCTGCGATCCTGGCACCGACACTCGCTCCGCTGATGCCCCGCTTCGCCAAAACGCTGGCGCGAGGCATCGATGGCGCCTCAACCGAAACATGGCCCCGGTCCGTCCAGCGCCTTGCGCCCGGGACGCGCTTTGATCTCGGACCCGTGGTGGTGTTCTACGCCAAATCCGACAATCCTCATCTCGATGACGAGGAAACACTATGAGCCCAAAGGTGCACCAGTGAGCTGTCCCCATCTCGACCAGATCTGCGCGGCAATCAAAGCCGACGATGCCAACTATTTTGACTCGCTGTCACTGGCGAGGGAAGCCGCTCTGAACGGTAGAGACTAGATTAGCTGACCTGAACCAACGCGTCGTCAAACAACCCTGGCCCGCCCCTTCAAGGACCGCTCGGCCGATCGCTTCCCAGCCCTTGCTGTTCGTGCCGAAAATGCGTGTGGGCTCGACTGGCGGCATCGGGATTTCCGTCCTCCAGCCGGTCAAGGCTGTCATTCGGTTCGACCCGCTTGGTCAACCTGGCGCGCCCTGGACCGTGCGCCGATCACCAATGTGGATGCGAATGCCGCGTGATGGTACCTTCGATTCTGTCCGAGCGTGTACCGGCGCGGCAGTCAGCCGAAGAACAGCTGAGCTACTGATATCGGAATGTAGCAGGTCCAAATTCTGCCCCTGAAGCCGGATATTGCTCAATCAGCGTTGACCATGGCTTGGTGCACAAGCTTCCAACCAGACCGCGCAACGACAGCCCGTCGACTGAGGATAGTCGGCGAGGGCCGCCAAATCGCAAGCGTATCCTCCGTCGCATGCGCGCCGTCTTCGCCGAAAATGCAGACGCTAGTCTCGTCGAGAGATACATCCAGCTATTTTTAGGGGGCTCCTCAGGATTGCGTGTTTGCTCGGGTGCGGACCGCCCCTCAGTTCCCAATCGAGGAGCGATTCTACAATTCACATGTTTGGAGATCGCTCGCTAGGTAACCCGTCTGTGAACCCTGCAAGCCGATGCTTCAGATGCCGCCCATGCAGAGATATTTCATTTCGAGGTAGTCCTCGAGGCCATGGCGGGATCCCTCCCGCCCGATGCCGGACTGTTTTATCCCACCGAACGGCGCCGCTTCCGAAGACATCCGGCCGGTATTTACCCCGACCATTCCATATTCCAAGGCCTCGGCGACACGCCAGACACGCTTCAGGTTAGAGGCATAAAAATACGCCGCGAGGCCGTAGATCGTTTCATTGGCATCACGCACGACCTGATCCGCATCGTTGAAGCGAATAATCGGTGCGAGCGGCCCGAATGTCTCTTCTTGCGCCACGGTCATCTCGCTGGTGACACCGGTCAGGACCGTTGGTTGGAAAAACGTGCCATTCGTGCCGACGCGTTTGCCCCCGCATCGAATTGCGCCGCCTTTAGCTACGGCATCGGCAATATGGGATTCAATCTTGGCCAAAGCCTGCTTGTCGATGAGAGGCCCGATGTCCACTCCGGGAGCGAAACCGTCACCAACTTGAAGTTGGCGAGCCCGTTCCACGAATTTCTCGACGAACTCGTCGTGAACGCGCGACTGGACTTAAAGGCGGTTCGCTGAAACGCAGGTCTGGCCGGCATTGCGGTACTTCGCCTGGATCGCACCGTCAACCGCGGCATCAATATCGGCATCATCGAAGACGATGAAGGGTGCATTGCCGCCGAGCTCTAGGCTGACTTTTTTGATCTGGTCCGAGCACTGGCGCATAAGTAAGCGCCCGATCTCAGTAGACCCGGTGAAGCTGATCTTGCGGACCTTGGGATTTGTACAAAGTTCGCGGCCGACCGCGTCACCTTCGGACGCATAGATCAGGTTGACGACGCCTTCGGGGAAGCCTGCCTGATGGGCGAGGGCGAACATTGCTCCAGCCACGAGCGGCGTCTGTTCAGCGGGCTGAGGACAATCGTGCAGCCCGCCGCCAAGGCTGGCGAGATTTTGCGCGCCACCATCGAGGCCGGGAAATTCCATGGGGTTATCGTGCCGACCACCCCGATGGGCTGCTTGATCACCAGCATTCGGCGGTCCGTCGATGGTGCGGAGATCGTCTCGCCATAGACGCGATTTGCCTCCTCGGCGTACCATTGCAGATACGCCGCAGCATGCGATATCTCCGATTTGGCCTCGGCAAGCGGCTTGCCCATCTCCGCGGTGAGAATTGCAGCGAGATCGTCGGTGTGGTCGATGATCAACTCATGCCATCGCCATAGAACATCGCTGCGCTCACGGGCGGTAAACCCTGCCCATCCAGGCTGCGCGACATAGGCCTTCTCGATTCCAGCGCATGTCTCTTCGACTCCCATGTCAGGTAGTTCTGCCAGCACTTCGCCGGTCGACGGGTTGAGGACCTCGAATGTCCGCTCGCTAATCCGCGTGCCAAGTGCCGGCAGGCGATCGATGGGTCCAAACAGGTCAGGGGATCTCAGGTGACGGATCATCGGCGGGCACAGGGCAATCGGTTTCCTCCTCAACGCCAGGCGTATATAGCAGGTTCGGTGTGTAGTCCGGACGTCCAAGCTCCTCATAGGACCTCGGCCAGACAGCTAGCAGACCACAGTTGCCAACTGGAAAGGGAGAATACCTGAATTCGCTAGAAGATGAGTCGCGGTTCTACTAGCCGGGCTCGACCGGCGGTTTCGGGGGGGGCCGGGAGGGCCCCCGCCCAACCCCCGCAAAGGGGTTGCGCGGCGCCGCGGGGTCTTACGTCGCGGCCCCCCCGCGGTGGGGGGCCCCTATTTTTTTTT
>NZ_JAMYMV010000109.1:0-14996 GCF_040318715.1 Mesorhizobium sp. M1050
CGTTCCCCCTCCGACAGTCAAACTCACCCGCCCTCCGGCCTCGGCCGCGGGCACACTGGTGCCCTATTCGACGTATAACGGGGGCGCGTGGCGGGCGGCCCCCCGCCACTCCCTTCGCCTGGAGGGAGGACGCGTAACGCGAGACATACGAAAACCTCTTTCCTGAGGGCCGAAAACCGGCCTTCAGGAAACGGGTTTTCTCCCGTTCTAGCCGGCAGCCGACAGGCACCGGGAAAACAGACAAAGGGTTGCCGCCAAGGTAGCCCAGCATGCAAGGCGAGCCGCGGCGAGGCTCGTCCCGAGTTTAGAGCTAAGGAGCGACGATGGCCCAGACCCAGACTTTCAATGGCCGCAGACGCGTACGCAAGTTCTTCGGAAAGATTCCGGAAGTTGCGGAGATGCCGAACCTGATCGAGGTTCAGAAGGCATCCTATGACCAGTTCCTGATGGTGGCGGAGCCCAAGGGTGGGCGTCCGGACGAGGGACTGCAGGCCGTTTTCAAGTCGGTCTTCCCGATCTCCGATTTTTCCGGCTCCTCGATGCTGGAGTTCGTGAAGTACGAGTTCGAAGGACCGAAATTCGACGTTGACGAATGCCGTCAGCGCGACCTCACCTATGCCGCGCCGCTCAAGGTGACGCTGCGCCTCATCGTGTTCGATATCGACGAGGATACCGGCGCCAAGTCCATCAAGGACATCAAGGAGCAGGACGTCTACATGGGCGACATGCCGCTCATGACCCTGAACGGCACCTTCATCGTCAACGGCACCGAGCGCGTCATCGTCTCGCAGATGCACCGCTCGCCGGGCGTCTTCTTCGACCATGACAAGGGCAAGTCGCACTCGTCGGGCAAGCTTCTGTTTGCCGCGCGCGTCATTCCCTATCGCGGTTCGTGGCTCGACATCGAGTTCGATTCCAAGGACGTCGTGCACGCCCGCATCGACCGTCGCCGCAAGATTCCGGTGACGTCGCTGCTGATGGCGCTCGGCATGGACGGCGAAGAGATCCTGTCGACCTTCTACAACAAGATCACCTATGTGCGTGCCGGCGACCACTGGCGCATTCCGTTCAACGTCGAGCGTTTCCGCGGCCTCAAGGCCGTCGGCGACCTGGTCGACGCCGATACGGGCGAAGTCGTTGTCGAGGCCGGCAAGAAGATCACCGCCCGCCAGGCAAGGGCGCTTGGCGAGAAGGGTCTCAAGGCGATCAAGGCGACCGACGAGGATCTGCTCGGCAACTACCTGGCCGAGGACATCGTCAACTACGCCACCGGCGAGATCTTCCTCGAAGCCGGCGACGAGATCGACGAGAAGACGCTGAAGGTGCTGCTCGGCACGGGCGAGGACGAGATCAAGGTTCTCGACATCGACCATGTCAATGTCGGCGCCTATATCCGCAACACGCTCAACGTCGACAAGAACGAGAGCCGCCAGGACGCGCTGTTCGACATCTATCGTGTCATGCGCCCAGGCGAGCCGCCGACGCTCGAAACCGCCGAAGCCATGTTCAACTCGCTGTTCTTCGACTCGGAGCGCTACGATCTGTCGGCCGTCGGCCGCGTCAAGATGAACATGCGTCTCGAGCTCAAGGCCGAGGACACCGTGCGCGTGCTGCGCAAGGACGACATCCTGGCCGTGGTCAGGACGCTGGTCGAACTGCGCGACGGCAAGGGCGAAATCGACGACATCGACAATCTCGGCAACCGCCGCGTGCGTTCGGTCGGCGAGTTGATGGAAAACCAGTACCGCGTCGGCCTGCTGCGCATGGAGCGCGCGATCAAGGAGCGTATGTCCTCGATCGAGATCGACACGGTCATGCCGCAGGATCTGATCAACGCCAAGCCGGCGGCTGCCGCCGTGCGCGAGTTCTTCGGTTCCTCGCAGCTGTCGCAGTTCATGGACCAGACCAACCCGCTGTCGGAGATCACCCACAAGCGCCGCCTTTCGGCGCTTGGACCGGGCGGTCTGACCCGCGAGCGCGCCGGCTTCGAAGTGCGCGACGTGCACCCGACGCATTACGGCCGTATCTGCCCGATCGAGACGCCGGAAGGCCCGAATATCGGTCTGATCAACTCGCTGGCCACCTTCGCACGCGTCAACAAGTACGGCTTCATCGAGAGCCCGTACCGCAAGATCGTCGATGGCAAGCTGACCAATGACGTCGTCTATCTCTCGGCGATGGAAGAGGCCAAGCACCATGTCGCGCAGGCCAACGCCGAGCTCGACAAGAACGGTGGTTTCGTCGACGAATTCGTCATTTGCCGCAGCGCTGGCGAAGTGATGATGGCGCCGCGCGAAAACGTCGATCTGATGGACGTGTCGCCCAAGCAGATGGTGTCGGTGGCCGCGGCCCTGATCCCGTTCCTGGAAAACGACGACGCCAACCGCGCTCTGATGGGCTCCAACATGCAGCGTCAGGCCGTGCCGCTGGTGCGCGCCGAGGCGCCGTTTGTCGGCACCGGCATGGAGCCGATCGTCGCCCGTGACTCGGGCGCCGCCATCGGCGCCCGCCGCGGCGGCATCGTCGACCAGGTGGACGCGACGCGTATCGTTATCCGCGCCACAGAGGATCTCGATCCGGGCAAGTCCGGCGTCGATATCTACCGGCTGATGAAGTTCCAGCGTTCGAACCAGAACACCTGCATCAACCAGCGTCCGCTGGTTCGTATGGGCGACCGGGTCAACAAGGGCGACATCATCGCCGACGGTCCGTCGACCGAGCTCGGTGATCTGGCGCTCGGCCGCAACGTGCTGGTCGCGTTCATGCCGTGGAATGGCTACAACTACGAGGACTCGATCCTCCTGTCCGAACGCATCGTCGCCGATGACGTCTTCACCTCGATCCACATCGAGGAGTTCGAGGTCATGGCGCGTGATACCAAGCTCGGCCCGGAGGAAATCACGCGCGATATTCCCAACGTCTCGGAAGAAGCGCTGAAGAACCTCGACGAAGCCGGCATCGTCTACATCGGCGCCGAAGTTCAGCCGGGCGACATCCTGGTCGGCAAGATCACGCCGAAGGGCGAAAGCCCGATGACGCCGGAAGAGAAGCTTCTGCGCGCCATCTTCGGCGAAAAGGCATCCGATGTGCGCGACACCTCGATGCGCATGCCTCCGGGCACCTTCGGCACCGTCGTCGAGGTGCGCGTCTTCAATCGCCACGGTGTGGAGAAGGACGAGCGCGCCATGGCGATCGAGCGCGAGGAGATCGAACGCCTCGCCAAGGACCGCGACGACGAGCAGGCCATCCTGGACCGCAACGTCTATGCGCGTCTTTCCGACGTGCTCGTCGGCAAGGAAGCGATCGCTGGACCGAAGGGCTTCAAGAAGGGCTCGACGCTGTCCAAGGATACGCTCGACGAGTATCCGCGTTCGCAGTGGTGGCAGTTTGCCGTGGAGAACGAAAAGCTTCAGAGCGAACTCGAAGCCCTGCGTGGCCAGTACGACGATTCCAAGAAGGCGCTCGAACAGCGTTTCATGGACAAGGTCGAGAAGGTCCAGCGCGGCGACGAAATGCCTCCGGGCGTCATGAAGATGGTCAAGGTCTTCGTGGCCGTGAAGCGCAAGATGCAGCCCGGCGACAAGATGGCCGGCCGTCACGGCAACAAGGGTGTCGTGTCGCGGATCGTTCCGGTCGAGGACATGCCTTTCCTCGAGGACGGCACTCATGCCGATATCGTGCTCAACCCGCTGGGTGTGCCGAGCCGCATGAATGTCGGCCAGATCCTGGAAACGCATCTGGGCTGGGCTTGCGCCGGTATGGGCAGGAAGATCGGCGAGCTGATCGACACGTACAAGGCAGCCGGCGACATCAAGCCGCTGCGCAAGACGCTCGAGAGCTTCATTCCGTCTAACGACCGCAACGAGCCGGTACGCGACTATGACGACGAGAGCATTGTTCGCCTCAGCGAGCAGATGCGCCGCGGCGTTTCGATCGCGACCCCGGTGTTCGACGGCGCCCATGAGGCTGACATCAACATCATGCTGGAGCAGGCGGGCCTGCACACCAGCGGTCAGTCGCAGCTCTATGACGGACGCACGGGCGAGCCGTTCGATCGCAAGGTGACGATGGGCTACATCTACATGCTCAAGCTTCACCACCTCGTGGATGACAAGATCCACGCGCGTTCGATCGGTCCGTACTCGCTCGTCACCCAGCAGCCGCTGGGCGGCAAGGCGCAGTTCGGTGGCCAGCGCTTCGGCGAAATGGAGGTCTGGGCGCTCGAAGCATACGGCGCCGCCTACACGCTGCAGGAGATGCTGACGGTGAAGTCAGACGACGTCGCCGGCCGCACCAAGGTGTACGAGGCGATCGTGCGTGGCGACGACACTTTCGAGGCCGGCATCCCCGAGAGCTTCAACGTTCTCGTCAAGGAAATGCGGTCTCTGGGCCTCAATGTCGAGCTGGAGAACACCAAGCTCGAGGACGGCCCTATGCGGCTGCCCGACGCGGCCGAGTAAGGCAATGGCGCGCCACGGATTCCGCGGCGCGCCAATCGAATTCGACGGCCAGTGGCCGACAAAGACGGCGGGCGTTTGGCTCGCGACTAGATGCAAGGGGTTTTCGAGGACCCCGAAAAGGAGAACGGCATGAACCAAGAGGTCATGAATCTCTTCAATCCGCAGGCGCCTGCGCAGGTGTTCGATTCCATCCGGATATCGCTTGCCAGCCCTGAGAAGATTCTGTCCTGGTCTTTCGGCGAGATCAAGAAGCCGGAGACCATCAACTACCGCACCTTCAAGCCGGAGCGTGACGGTCTGTTCTGCGCGCGCATTTTTGGCCCGATCAAGGACTATGAGTGCCTGTGCGGCAAGTACAAGCGCATGAAGTACAAGGGCGTCATCTGCGAGAAGTGCGGCGTCGAAGTCACGCTGTCGCGCGTTCGCCGCGAGCGCATGGGCCATATCGAGCTGGCGGCACCTGTCGCTCACATCTGGTTCCTGAAGTCGCTGCCGTCGCGCATCGGCACGCTGCTCGACATGACCCTGAAGGACATCGAGCGCGTCCTCTACTTCGAGAACTACATTGTCACCGAACCTGGCCTCACCGCGCTGAAGGAGCACCAGCTGCTCAGCGAGGAAGAGTACATGATCGCCGTCGACGAGTATGGCGAGGATAGCTTCACCGCCATGATCGGCGCCGAGGCCATTCACGACCTCCTGGCCGGCATGGACCTGGAGAAGATCGCCGGCGACCTGCGTTCGGAACTGGCTTCGACCACCTCCGAGCTGAAGCAGAAGAAGTATCTGAAGCGGCTCAAGGTCGTCGAGAACTTCATGGAATCCGGCAACCGTCCGGAATGGATGATCATGAAGGTGGTCCCGGTGATCCCGCCGGACCTGCGCCCGCTCGTCCCGCTGGACGGCGGCCGCTTCGCCACGTCGGATCTGAACGATCTCTATCGCCGCGTCATCAACCGCAACAACCGTCTGAAGCGGCTGATCGAGCTGCGCGCTCCCGGCATCATCGTGCGCAATGAAAAGCGCATGCTGCAGGAAGCCGTCGATGCGCTGTTCGACAACGGCCGTCGCGGCCGTGTCATCACCGGCGCCAACAAGCGTCCGCTGAAGTCGCTGTCCGACATGCTCAAGGGCAAGCAGGGCCGGTTCCGTCAGAACCTGCTCGGCAAGCGCGTCGACTATTCCGGCCGCTCGGTCATCGTGACCGGTCCGGAGCTCAAGCTGCACCAGTGCGGCCTGCCCAAGAAGATGGCGCTCGAACTGTTCAAGCCCTTCATCTACGCCCGTCTCGACGCCAAGGGTTACTCCTCGACCGTCAAGCAGGCGAAGAAGCTGGTCGAGAAGGAACGTCCGGAAGTCTGGGATATCCTCGACGAGGTCATCCGCGAGCATCCGGTGCTGTTGAACCGCGCGCCGACGCTGCACCGCTTGGGCATCCAGGCGTTCGAGCCCATCCTGATCGAAGGCAAGGCGATCCAGCTGCACCCGCTGGTCTGCACGGCCTTCAACGCCGACTTCGACGGCGACCAGATGGCTGTTCACGTGCCGCTGTCGCTGGAAGCGCAGCTTGAAGCCCGCGTGCTGATGATGTCGACCAACAACATCCTGCACCCGGCTTCGGGCGCGCCGATCATCGTGCCTTCGCAGGACATGGTTCTCGGTCTCTACTATCTCTCGATCGTCAACCAGAACGAGCCGGGCGAGGGCATGGTGTTTGCCGACATGGGCGAACTCCAGCACGCGCTCGAGACCAAGGCGGTGACGCTGCACGCCAAGATCAAGGGCCGCTTCCGCACGGTCGACGCCGAAGGCAAAGTCGTGTCGAAAATCTACGACACCACCCCTGGCCGCATGATCATCGGCGAGCTTCTGCCGAAGAATGTCAACGTGCCATACGAGACCGCCAACCAGGAGATGACCAAGAAGAACATCTCCAAGATGATCGACACGGTCTACCGCCACTGCGGTCAGAAGGAGACGGTCATTTTCTGCGATCGCATCATGGCGCTCGGCTTCAGCCATGCCTGCCGTGCCGGCATTTCGTTCGGCAAGGACGACATGCTGATCCCGGATGCCAAGATCAAGCTGGTCTCCGACACCGAGGCTTTGGCCAAGGAATACGAGCAGCAGTACAATGATGGCCTGATCACGCAGGGCGAGAAGTACAACAAGGTCGTCGACGCCTGGGCCAAGTGCTCTGAAAAGGTCGCCGACGAAATGATGGCCCGCATCAAGGCGGTCGAGTTCGAGGACAATGGCCGTCAAAAGCCGATGAACTCGATCTACATGATGTCGCACTCCGGTGCGCGTGGCTCGCCCACCCAGATGCGTCAGCTCGCCGGCATGCGCGGCCTTATGGCCAAGCCGTCGGGTGAAATCATCGAGACGCCGATCATCTCGAACTTCAAGGAAGGCCTGACCGTGCTCGAGTACTTCAACTCGACCCACGGCGCCCGCAAGGGTCTGGCCGACACCGCCTTGAAGACGGCGAACTCGGGTTACCTCACCCGTCGTCTGGTCGACGTGGCGCAGGACTGCATCGTCAACTCCGTCGACTGCGGCACCGACAAGGGCCTTACCATGCAGCCGATCGTCGATGCCGGTCAGGTCGTCGCTTCGGTCGGCCAGCGCGTGCTTGGTCGTACGTCGCTCGACGACATCACCCATCCGGTGTCGGGCGAGATCCTTGTCAAGGCCGGAACGCTGATGGACGAGCGTGACGTGGAACAGATCGAAAAGGCCGGCGTCCAGTCGGTTCGCATTCGCTCGGCACTGACTTGCGAAGTCAGGGTTGGCGTCTGCGCGGTCTGCTACGGTCGCGATCTGGCCCGCGGCACCCCGGTCAACCAGGGTGAAGCAGTCGGCGTCATCGCGGCGCAGTCGATTGGCGAGCCGGGCACCCAGCTCACCATGCGTACCTTCCACATGGGCGGTACCGCGCAGGTGGTGGACAGCTCGTTCCTTGAAGCCTCCTATGAGGGCAAGGTCGAGATCCGCAACCGCAACGTGGTGCGCAACTCCGACGGCCAGCAGATGGTCATGGGCCGCAACATGGCGGTGCTGATCCTCGACGAAGCCGGCAAGGAACGCGCCACGCACCGTCTCACCTATGGTTCGCGTATCTTCGTGGACGATGGCGACAAGGTGAAGCGCGGCCAGCGTATCGCTGAGTGGGATCCCTATACCCGTCCGGTCCTCACCGAAATCGAGGGCAGGGTGTCGTACGAGGATCTGGTCGACGGCATTTCCGTTCAGGAAACGGCCGACGAGTCGACCGGCATCACCAAGCGTGAGGTCATCGACTGGCGCTCGACGCCACGCGGCAACGACCTGAAGCCGGCAATTGCCATCCAGGACGGCAAGGGCAAGGTCGGCAAGCTGTCGAAGGGCGGCGACGCCCGCTTCCTGCTCTCGGTCGAGGCCATTCTTTCGGTCGAGCCGGGTGCACAGGTTCGCCCCGGCGACGTGCTGGCGCGTATCCCGATGGAAAGCGCCAAGACGAAGGACATCACCGGCGGTCTGCCGCGTGTTGCCGAACTGTTCGAGGCACGTCGTCCGAAGGATCACGCCATCATCGCCGAGATCGACGGCACGATCCGCTTCGGCCGCGACTACAAGAACAAGCGTCGCATCATCATCGAGCCGCATGACTCGACGCTTGAGCCGGTCGAATACCTGATCCCGAAGGGCAAGCCGTTCCATCTCCAGGACGGCGACGTCATCGAGAAGGGCGATTACATCCTCGACGGCAATCCGGCGCCGCACGATATCCTGGCGATCAAGGGCGTGGAGGCACTTGCTTCCTACCTCGTCAACGAGATCCAGGAAGTCTACCGTCTGCAGGGCGTGTCGATCAACGACAAGCACATCGAGGTGATCGTTCGCCAGATGCTGCAGAAGGTCGAGATCACCACGCAGGGCGACTCGACCTACATTCCGGGCGACCACGTCGACGTGATCGAGCTGGAGGAGGTCAATGATCGCCTGGTCGAGGACGGCAAGAAGCCGGCCGAAGGCCAGCCCGTGCTGCTCGGCATCACCAAGGCTTCGCTGCAGACGCCGTCCTTCATCTCGGCCGCCTCCTTCCAGGAGACGACCCGAGTGCTGACGGAAGCTGCTGTTGCCGGCAAGACCGACATGCTGCAGGGACTGAAGGAAAACGTCATCGTCGGCCGGCTTATCCCGGCCGGCACCGGCGGCACGATGAGCCAGATCCGGCGCATCGCCACATCGCGCGACGAACTGATCATCGACGAGCGCCGCAAGGCCTCCGGTGTGGAAGTTGCCGAGCCGATGCTTGCCGACATGACACACGCCGCGCAGTAAGCGCGGAAGACGAGAAGAAGAAAAAGGGGCCCAAGCGGCCCCTTTTTCGCGTTTGAAGCATGTCAAAGACCTCGCCCGAATTTCGTTCAGACGCGACACGCTTTAGGCTTCCATATCCGCATCTGAGGAGAAAGCCATGAGCGAAAAGACTTGGGCCGTTGTCGACGATTATATCGTCGCCTCCCTTTTTGATTCAGATCCCGTTCTTGATGCCGTTCTGGCGGCCAACCACGATCAGGGTTTGCCTGCGATCGATGTCTCGGCCGCGCAAGGCAAACTGTTGTCGTTGCTGGTGCGTATCCGCGGCGCCAAGAACGTGCTGGAGATCGGCACGCTTGGTGGGTACTCGACCATCTGGATGGCAAGGGAATTGCCCGCCGACGGCAGGATCGTGACGCTTGAACTCGATCAGCACCATGCAAAGGTCGCGCGATCGAATTTCGAGCGGGCAGGGGTGTCGGCGCGGATCGACTTGCGGGTCGGGCCGGCCCTTCAGTCGCTTGCGGCTCTGGGGGCCGAGAATGCCGGGCCGTTCGATCTCATCTTCATCGACGCCGACAAACCGAACAATCCGCACTATCTGTCCTGGGCCATGCGGCTGTCTCTGCCCGGAACCGTCATCATCTGCGACAACGTCATCCGCGACGGTGCCGTGCTGAATGAGGATGGTCGCGACGCCAATGTCGAAGGCGCGCGCGCTGCGTTCTCGTTTATCGGCGGCGAGAAGCATCTGGACGGCACCGCCATCCAGACGGTCGGCGCGAAGGGCTACGACGGCTTTGCCATTGCGATCGTCGAGTGAGATCACACCATGGTTGTCTGAATGACGCTGACATCAGACCACCTCGTTCGTACTCACTTGTCATCGGCTGTTCGTTTGACGACCGGCTTCCCCCAATCCGTCGCTGCTTCGCAGCGCCACCTTTCCCCCTCCGGAGGGAAAGGAAGCCGCGTTGGACGAGCGTTGGCGGCAATAGGTTAGCGCCCCTTCCTCTACCCCGTCGATCGGGGGAGAGGTGGCTCGGCGTAGCCGAGACGGAGTGGGGGTCGACCTGGCACGAGCATGCATTCAAGCCAAGTCCGCGATCCCGTCGCGTGCACAAATCAGTCGAAGAACGCTTCGACCACGTTGCGCTTGCCGAGCATGAAGGCATCGGCGACATGCTGGAGCGGGGCCAGATCGACATCGGAGATGCCGGCGCGCACGATCTCGGCGAATCGTCGGTAGAGCATCGGGTACTCGGCCTCCGGCTCGTCATGAACCACCTTGCCGTGGACGGCGAGCTTCGAACCGCCGCCTGAAAGCACCATCGCGCCCTTGTCGGTCTCGGCCAGGATGTCCCAGCTTTGCGGGCCCGTCTGCAGCCAGTCGAGGTCCATCGTCACCGGCAACCCGTTCGAGGTGCGGAATGTGACGTGTGCGGCAACCGGGGATGCGCGGTTTTCGGGAAAATCGAGCGCCGCCGAAGTGATGAACATCGGCGGCAGGATGTGAGTGGCAATTGACAGCGCGTTGATGCCGGGATCGAAGACGCCGAAGCCGCCGGGGGCCCAGATCCATTCCTGGTTCGGGTGCCAGCGGCGCACGTCTTCCTTCCAGTTGATGGCGGCCGACTTGATTTTGGTCGAGTTCAGGAAGGCGCGAGCGGCCTCGACCGCCGGTGCATAGCGCGAGTGCCAGCTGGCGAACAGCGAGACGCCGTTCTGCGCGGCCAATGCCTTGAGGTTCTCGACTTCGCTGACCGTGGCGCCCGGCGGCTTTTCCAGGAAGACATGCTTCTTCGCCATCAGCGCCGTGCGCGCAGCGTCGTAGCGGAACTGCGGCGGCATGCAGAGCGAGACGGCCTCGAGCTCGGGTACGGCGTCGAGCATCGCTTCGATATCGGGGAAATTCGGGATGTTTTCCACCTTGCCGTGCCGGCTGGCAGCAGCGACCAGGCGATAGTTCTTGTCTTTCGCCAGGGCCGGCAGGTGTTGGTCGCGGACGATCTTGCCGACGCCGACGATGCCTATGTTGATGGGCTGGGACACGGCCGCTCCGTCTGTTGAATGATGGTGATGGCTTCTTATCAGAACACTTGCCCCGGGCAAGCCGACAGACCAACCTCAGTCTTCCTCGATCTGAGCGCCGGCGTTCGTCGGCCAGGAAGCCTAGATCGCCGATTCGCCTCGGCAACCGATTCGAAAGCTGGGCCGAGGCCTGGGTTCAGATCGGCACGTCGAAGGTGACGATCGACACTTCGCCTTCGAGCGCGCCCTGGAAGGCGGAAAGATGCGGCTCTTCGTCGGGCACGCCGTCCATGTCGCCGATCTGGTCGAGCTCGGCCTCGGCGTAGCCTTCCGCGGCAAGCGATTCGAGTGCCCGGCGCACCGCCGAATCGTCGTCGGGCGCGACCAGCATGACGTGGACGCCTTCCGGTTTGCCGCCCTTTTTCTTCCACACCCGGCCGGTGATGATGGTGACCGGGCGTTCTTCGTTGTCGTTCACGGGCCGATTCCTCTTGGCGATATGTGGGCGGGCGAGGGGGTTGTGACTGCTCATGCGGCCTTTTCGCATGAAGAAGAGCCGCGCAACAGCGCAAAGCCGTTCACTTTGCTAAGGCTTGGCACTTTCTTCCTCGCCCTTGCAAAATTGCGAAAGAAAATTACATGCGTTTTTCGCATGGCTGCCGAGCCTTGATTGGCGCGCAATATTTGGCGCTTCGGGCTTGACGGTTCGCGGTCTTACGAGTAGAAGCCGCCCAGTCAGAACCGATGTGAGGCTCTCCCTTCCGAAGCGACACGCTTTGGAGTTTGCCTCAAACAGGGTTCGTTTTACGAGCGAAAAGACATTTCCGGCGTGCACGAAGCGGCTTCCGCTTCCTCTGCGATTTGTTCGGGCAAGACCGCGAGGCGCGGTTTGTGGCCCGAATTTGCGTATGGAAATGACGCTTTGAGCGGCCCTGACCGGGCGAGACACGGAATTGAGAGACAAGAGGGTTTAATGCCTACCGTCAACCAGCTGATCCGCAAGCCGCGCATTGCGCCGGTGAAGCGCAACAAGGTCCCGGCCATGCAGCAGAACCCGCAGAAGCGGGGCGTCTGCACGCGCGTCTATACAACGACGCCGAAGAAGCCGAACTCGGCGCTGCGCAAGGTGGCCAAGATCCGCCTGACCAATGGTTTTGAAGTGATCGGGTACATCCCCGGCGAAGGCCACAACCTTCAGGAACACTCCGTGGTCATGATCCGCGGCGGCCGCGTCAAGGATCTTCCGGGCGTTCGCTACCACATCATCCGCGGCGTGCTCGATACGCAGGGTGTGAAGAACCGCAAGCAGCGCCGTTCGAAGTACGGCGCCAAGCGCCCGAAGTAAGGCGCTCGAAGTAAGATTTTCCGGCTTTGGCGCTGCTTTGAGTGCGTCGGGCTATGAGATTGAGAGACAAAAGCCATGTCGCGTCGTCACAGTGCAGAAAAGCGTGAGATCAATCCGGACCCGAAGTTCGGCGATCTGATCGTCACCAAGTTCATGAACGCCGTCATGTATGACGGCAAGAAGTCGGTTGCCGAGACCATCGTCTACGGCGCACTCGACCAGGTCCAGTCGAAGACCAAGCAGGAGCCGGTCACCGTCTTCCATCAGGCGCTCGACAATGTCGCGCCGCATGTGGAAGTGCGTTCGCGTCGTGTCGGCGGCGCCACCTACCAGGTTCCGGTCGACGTGCGCCCCGAGCGCCGCCAGGCACTGGCCATTCGCTGGCTGATCGCCGCGGCCCGCAACCGCAACGAGACCACGATGGTCGACCGCCTTTCCGGCGAGCTGATGGATGCGGCCAACAACCGCGGCACCGCCGTCAAGAAGCGTGAAGACACCCATAAGATGGCTGAAGCCAACCGCGCTTTCGCGCACTACCGCTGGTAAAGCGCGAACGAGACTGAGAGGCAGCTACGATGGCCCGCGAATACAAAATCGAAGACTACCGCAATTTCGGTATCATGGCGCATATTGACGCCGGCAAGACGACGACCACCGAGCGCGTCCTCTATTATACGGGCAAGTCGCACAAGATCGGCGAAGTCCACGACGGTGCTGCCACCATGGATTGGATGGAGCAGGAGCAGGAGCGCGGCATCACCATCACGTCCGCTGCGACCACGACCTTCTGGAAGGCTCGTGACGGCAAGATGCACCGCTTCAACATCATCGACACTCCCGGCCACGTCGACTTCACCATCGAAGTCGAGCGTTCGCTGCGTGTTCTCGACGGCGCTATTGCGCTGCTCGATGCCAATGCCGGTGTTGAGCCGCAGACGGAAACTGTCTGGCGCCAGGCCGACAAGTACCGCGTTCCGCGCATGATCTTCTGCAACAAGATGGACAAGATCGGCGCCGACTTCTATCGCTCGGTCGAGATGATCGGTTCGCGCCTTGGTGCGCATGCCGTCGTCATGCAGCTGCCTATCGGCGCCGAGACCGAGTTCAAGGGCGTTGTCGACCTCGTCGAGATGAACGCGCTGGTCTGGCGCGACGAGACGCTGGGCGCCGCCTGGGATGTCGTCGAGATCCCGGACGACCTCAAGGCTCGTGCCGAGGAATACCGCGAGAAGATGATCGAGGCCGCCGTCGAAATGGACGAGACGGCGCTTGAGAATTACCTCGAAGGCAAGATGCCGTCGAATGACGAAATCCGCGCGCTGATCCGCAAGGGCACCATCGCGGTGAAGTTCTACCCGATGTTCTGTGGCTCAGCCTTCAAGAACAAGGGCGTGCAGCCGCTGCTCGACGCCGTCGTCGAATATCTGCCGTCGCCGGCCGATGTTCCGGCCATCAAGGGCGTCGATGCCAAGACCGACGCCGAGATCGAGCGTCACGCCGACGACAACGAGCCGCTGTCGATGCTCGCCTTCAAGATCATGAACGACCCGTTCGTCGGTTCGCTGACCTTTGCCCGCATCTATTCGGGCAAGCTCACCAAGGGCATCTCGGTCGACAACACCGTGAAGGGCAAGAAGGAGCGCATCGGCCGCATGCTGCAGATGCATGCGAATTCGCGCGCCGACGTCGAAGAGGCTTTTGCCGGCGACATCGTGGCTCTGGCCGGTCTCAAGGACACGACCACCGGCGACACGCTCAGCGATCCGCTGCATCCTGTCATCCTCGAGCGCATGGAATTCCCCGATCCGGTCATCCAGATCGCGATCGAGCCGAAGACCAAGAACGACCAGGAAAAGATGGGCCTCGCCCTTCACCGCCTGGCCGCCGAGGATCCGTCCTTCCGCGTCAAGACCGACGAGGAAAGCGGCCAGACCATCATCTCCGGCATGGGTGAACTTCACCTCGACATCATCGTCGACCGCATGCGTCGCGAGTTCAAGGTCGAGGCCAATGTCGGCGCGCCGCAGGTGGCCTATCGCGAGACGATCACCCGCAGGCACGAGCAGGATTACACGCACAAGAAGCAGACCGGCGGTACCGGTCAATTCGCCCGCGTCAAGATCGTCTTCGAGCCGAACCCGGACAGCAGCGAATTCGAGTTCGAGACCAAGATCGTCGGCGGCGCCGTGCCGAAGGAATACATCCCCGGTGTCGAAAAGGGCATCAACAGCGTCATGACCTCGGGTCCGTTCGCGGGCTTCCCGATGATCGGCGTTAAGGCGACGCTGATCGATGGTGCCTACCACGATGTCGACTCCAGCGTCCTCGCCTTCGAAATCGCCGGCCGCGCCTGCTTCCGTGAAGCCGCACCCAAGCTTGGCGTGCAGCTGCTCGAGCCGATCATGAAGGTCGAAGTGGTGACGCCGGAAGACTACGTCGGCAGCGTCATCGGCGATCTGAATGGCCGTCGCGGCCAGATCCAGGGCCAGGAAGCACGTGGCGTGGCTGTGGTCATCAACGCGATGGTGCCGCTGGCCAACATGTTCAAGTATGTCGACAACCTGCGCTCGATGAGCCAGGGCCGTGCGGCCTACACGATGCAGTTCGATCACTACGAGCCGGTCCCCACGGCGGTGGCTCAGGAAGTCCAAAAGAAATACGCGTAAGGGTTCCTTAGCCGCCGGCGTCGCGCCCCTCGCGCGGTCCGGATCTGAAGAGCGAATAACAATTTCCCCCAAGCGGGTAGAATAGACGGAGAACGATTATGGCCAAAGGTAAATTCGAGCGTAACAAGCCTCACGTGAACATCGGCACGATTGGCCACGTCGACCATGGCAAGACGTCGCTGACGGCGG
>NZ_JAMYMV010000110.1:0-14738 GCF_040318715.1 Mesorhizobium sp. M1050
ACACCGGCCTGGCGCGGGTTTTGGGGGTGATGGGGGGGGGCACTTCGCGGATTCCGCCCCCGCTGTAAACAATAACACCGCCGGGCCCTCCCCCACGCCCCCCGCTTGGGCATTTTGGTGTTGAGGGTGGTCCATGGCCGAAGTGATTGATGGTAAGAGCGTTGCCGAAGACGTGGTGCGGACGGTCAAGATCCTGACCGCCGAGCTTGTCGCCAAAGGCAAGGCCAAGCCCGGTCTTGCAGTGGTCATCGTCGGCGAGGATCCGGCCAGCCAGGTCTATGTCGCTTCCAAATCGCGCACCGCGAAGGAATGCGGCTTTCATTCAGTGCAGCACACGCTGTCGGCCGAAACCTCGGAACCGGCATTGCTGGAGATCATCGGCGACCTTAACGCCGATCCGGCCATCAACGGCATCCTGGTGCAGCTTCCGCTGCCGGCCCATATCGATGCCGGCAAGATCATCCAGACCATCGCGCCGGAAAAGGATGTCGACGGCTTCCATTTCATCAATGTCGGCAAGCTCGGCACCGGTGAACTCGAGACTGCCTTCGTGCCCTGCACGCCGGCCGGCTCGATGCTTCTGATCGAGCGGGTGCGCGGCAAGGATTTGTCCGGCCTCAATGCGGTCGTCGTCGGCCGCTCCAACATCGTCGGCAAGCCGATGGCCAACCTCCTGCTTGCCGCCAATTGCACCGTCACCATCGCCCACAGCCGCACCAAAGACCTGCCGGCACTTGCCCGCACCGCCGACATTCTGGTCGCGGCCGTCGGCCGGCCGGAGATGATCAAGGGCGATTGGGTGAAGCCTGGCGCCACCGTCGTCGATGTCGGCATCAACCGCATTCCCGCACCAGAGAAGGGCGAGGGCAAGTCGCGCCTCGTCGGCGACGTCGCCTATGCCGAAGCGGCCAAGGCCGCCGGAGCCATCACGCCGGTTCCCGGCGGTGTCGGGCCGATGACCATTGCCATGCTGATGGCCAATACGTTAGCCTCGGCCTACCTTGCGGCCGGATTGAAACGGCCGTCCTTCTGACCGCCAGAAAGCCGCAGCTTTGCCGAACTCCACTATTCCCCCGGAACGGCCGGTCATGACTGATCCCGTTCAAGGCGGCCGGCAGTTCGCTTTCCTGCTGGTCGACAAGTTCTCCATGTTCTCGCTGGCCGCGGCGATCGATACATTCCGGTCGGCGAACCGGTTGCTCGGCCGCGACTTCTACGGCTGGACCACGGTGTCTGCCGATGGCGATCCGGTGATGGCCTCCAATGGCCTGCCGCTCAAGATCGACTACGCGGTAGCCGACCTGCCGCCGGTCGACATCCTTTTCGTCTCGGTCGGGCTGACGACGGAATTTCCCGGCAAGAGCAAGGTGCTGGCGGCTTTACGCAGTTGGGGACGGCGCGGCAATGCGCTCGGTGCCTTGTCGGTCGGCTCCTACCTGCTGGCCGAGGCCGGCCAGCTTGAAGGCTACCGCTGCACCATCCATTGGGAAAACCGCGCCGGCTTCGTCGAACGCTTCCCCGACATCAACTGCACAGGCAACGTCTTCGAGATCGATCGCAAGCGCTACACCTGCGCCGGCGGCACCACCTCGATCGACCTGATGCTGGAGATCGTGCGCGGCGATTTCGGTTCGAATCTCGCCAATGGCGTCGCCAACCAGTTCCAGCACGAACGCATCCGCTCGGCCGGCGACCGCCAGCGCGTCGGTCCGGAACGCGACCTGACCGGCAAGTCGGAGAAGCTCAGGCGCATCGTCGAACTGATGGCAGATCACCTCGACGAGCCGCTGTCGGCCGTGCAACTGGCCAAGTCCGCCGGCCTGTCGGTGCGCCAGGTCGAGCGCCTGTTCCTGCGCCATCTCAGCGTCACGCCCGGCCGCTATTACATGCGGCTGCGGCTGGAGCGGGCGCGCGAACTGCTGCGCCAGACCAACATGCCGATCCTCGACGTGGCGATCGCGACCGGCTTCACCTCGCATTCCTACTTCGCCCAGAGCTACCGGCTGCAATTCGGCAGGCCGCCCTCGGAAGAGCGCCGCACGACCTACTGAGCGGGTTTTCGCTTCCGTTGAAAAGTTTGGCATTTCGCCCCGACGCACCGGGTTCCTTCGGAGTCTTCGCTGACGCGTAGGCTGAAGGGTGCATCAAACGAAAAACCCGCCTGCGCGGCGGGTCACTGGCGCAAATCAGCACCATGGACAAATATGTACCATAGCTGAGGGCACTGAGTCAAGAAAAAATTCCTATCGTGAAAAACTGCCGGCACTGCCGACACCGCCGAACTGGATGTCGTCAGGTCTTTTGTTAAGCTGAGTTCGGAGCCCTACGCACCGGCACCGACTTGTGTCCCAGCGCCGCGTCAAATAGCTTGCCGCCCGGATCAGGGGCGGATTTGAGGAGATTTCGATGGCGGGACTTGCACGGGGCGTCGCTGCGGCGATCCTCCTTTTGTCGATGACGACATTCGGCTTTGCCGCAAACAAGGTCATCGTCATTCTCGATGCCTCCGGCTCGATGTGGGCGCAGATCGACGGCAAGCCCAAGCTCGAAATCGCCCGCGAGTCGCTGCGAACCGTGCTTCAATCGGTTCCCACCGACGACGAAATCGGCTTCATGGCCTATGGCCATCGCGAAAAGGGCAGCTGCGACGACATCCAGTTGATCGTGCCGCCACAGGCAGGTTCGGCAAGTGCCATCTCGGCCGCCGCCGACAGCCTGAAATTCCTCGGCAAGACGCCGCTGACCTCTGCCGTCAAGCAAGCAGCCGAGGCGTTGAAATACACCGAGGACAAGGCGACCGTCGTGCTCATTACCGACGGTCTCGAAACATGCGGTGGCGACCCCTGCGCGCTTGGCAAGGAGCTTGAGGCATCCGGCGTCGACTTCACCGCCGATGTCGTTGGCTTCGGCCTCACCACCGACGAAGGCAAGCAGATCGCCTGCCTCGCCGACAACACCGGCGGCAAATACATCCAGGCCTCCGACGAGAAGGCGCTGCAGGAGGCGCTTGTCGAGACCGTGGCGGCACCCGCTCCAGAACCGGCTCCCGCTCCGGCGCCCGCGCCCGCACCGGAGCCGGCGAAACCGGAATTCAATTTTCAGCCAACAGTGGTGATGGCCGAAGGTGGCGAGCCGATCACCGACGGCAACGCCTGGGAGATCTACAAGGCAAGCGCCGACGGCTCGCGGGGCGATTCCGTCACCACCGAATATGGCACCTACAGCGGCAATCTCGAACCAGGCGACTACATCGTCGTCGCACGCGACGACGAGGCCAAGATGGAGCAGAAATTCAAGATCGAGGCAGGCCAGGTCTACAAGCCGCTGTTCACCTTGAACGCGGGCACAATGCTCATTCATCCGCGGCCGAGCCAGGGCGCCGACATCAGTGACGCGGCCAGCCTCAATTTCGCTTATCCGGGCGGCAGCACGACCCACTATGGCGACACCAAAATCATCGTGCCGGCGGGCGAACAGAAGATCACGGTCCAGATCGGCGCAGGCAGCGTCACCGAAACCATCCAGCTCGCCGCCGGGCAGAAGATCGAGAAGGACGTCATCGTTGGCGTCGGCCATATCGTGCTCAACGCCTTTTATGTCGCGGGCGGCGACAAGGCCGACAGTTCCGGCCTCGGCTTCGAGATCGTCAAGGCGAAGAAGAAAATCGATGGCACGCGTGACAGTGTCGAGCATTCCTATGGCCCGGACAGCAAGTTCTGGCTGCCGCCGAACGACTATGTCGCGCTGACCACGCTTGACCTGGCGGTCGTCGAGCAGCCGTTCAGCGTCAAGGTCGGAGATGTCACGGACATCAAGGTGCCGCTCGATGCCGGCGTTCTGGCGATGTCGGCCTCCGGTGCCTACTCGATCGAGATACTGTCGCCGAAAAAGGACATTGAGGGCAAGCGCAAGGCGCTTGGCCTGAACTATGGCGATACCTGGCAGCAGACCGTTCCGGCCGGCGACTATGTGGTCGTCCGCCACATGATCGATGCAGGCCATGACAAGGAAATGCCGGTGACGGTCAAGGCCGGCGAACGGAGCGAAATTGCCGTTACGCCATGACAGCAATTTGACCGGCAGCAAAAAGGGCGGCCAAGAGCCGCCCTCTTTCATGGACAGGACGTCGATTCCGTCACGCCGTTCCGAACGCGCTGGCGCCGTGGTCGGCGCGGCCGACCAATTGACGGAAGCCGGCAAACAGCTCGCGGCCTAAGCCGAACTCGTTGCCGATGAGGTCGGCATCCGCCGTCCGGCGCAAGGCGAAGTCACCGGCCGGCACCAGAACCTCAAGTGTCCCAGCGTCGGCGTCGAGCCGGATGATGTCGCCTTCGTGGATCCTGGCGATTGGCCCGTCCTCGACTGCTTCCGGCGTCACATGGATCGCCGCCGGCACCTTGCCGGAGGCGCCAGACATGCGCCCGTCGGTGACCAGCGCCACGCGCTGGCCGCGATCCTGCAGGATGCCGAGCACGGTGGTCAGCTTGTGCAGTTCCGGCATGCCGTTGGCCTTTGGCCCCTGGAAGCGGATGACGGCGATGAAATCGCCGGTCAGCGTGCCTGCCTTGAACGCTTCATTCAGCCCTTGCTGGCTGTCGAAAACCTTGGCCGGCGCCTCGATGATGCGCCGCTCCGGCTTCACCGCGGAAGTCTTGATGACGGCGTGGCCGAGATTGCCCGACAGCACCTTGAGGCCGCCGGTCGCCTGGAAAGCCTTGCTGAACGGCGCCAGCACTTTCTCGTCGCCGCTTTGGCGCGGCGAGGCTTCGCGCACCACGCTGCCGTCGGCGCCAAGCTTTGCTTCGATCGCATAGGGCCGCAGGCCTTCGCCCCAGACCGTCTGCACATCCTCGTGCAGGATGCCTTCGTCGAGCAGTTCGCGGATCAGGAAGCCGAGGCCGCCGGCCGCGTGGAAATGGTTCACGTCGGCGAGACCGTTGGGATAGACCCGCGCCAGCAGCGGCACCGCTTCCGAAAGGTCGGAAATGTCCTGCCAGGTGATGGCTATGCCGGCCGCCGCCGCCATGGCGATCAGGTGGATGGTGTGATTGGTCGAACCGCCGGTGGCATGCAGGCCGACGACGCCGTTGACGATCGAACGCTCGTCGATCATCCGGCCGACCGGCGTATAGGCATTGCCGAGCGCGGTGATCGCCAGCGCCCGCTTCGTCGCCTCGCGGGTCAGGGCGTCACGCAGCGGCGTGCCGGGATTGACGAAGGAAGCGCCCGGCGTGTGCAGGCCCATGATCTCCATCAGCATCTGGTTGGAATTTGCCGTGCCGTAGAAGGTGCAGGTGCCCGGCCCATGGTAGGACTTGGACTCGGCCTCCAGCAGTTCGGCGCGTCCGGCCTTGCCCTCGGCATAGAGCTGGCGGACCTTGGCCTTTTCATCGTTCGGCAGGCCAGTGGTCATCGGTCCTGCGGGAATGAACACCGCCGGCAGATGGCCGAAGGTCAGTGCGGCGATCACCAGGCCAGGCACGATCTTGTCGCAGACGCCGAGATAGACGGCGGCGTCGAACATGTTGTGCGACAGGCCGATCGCTGCGGCCATGGCGATCACGTCGCGCGAAAACAGCGACAGCTCCATGCCGGGCTGGCCTTGCGTAACGCCATCGCACATCGCCGGCACGCCGCCGGCGACCTGGGCGATGCCGCCGGCCTCGCGTGCCGCGTCCTTGATCAGCGCCGGAAAGGTCTCGAACGGCTGATGCGCCGACAGCATGTCGTTATAAGAGGTGATGATGCCGAGGTTTGGCACCTTATCCGCACCCAGCGCCAGCTTTTCCGAGGGACTGCACACCGCAAAGCCGTGGGCGAGATTGCCGCACGACAGCACGGCCCGGTTGGCGGTGCGGTTCGACGCCTCGGCGATGCGGCTAAGATAACGCTCGCGGCCTGGCTTTGAACGCTCGCGGATGCGTTCGGTGATGGCTTCGATGTCGCGTCTGACGGTCATGGTGTCGGTCCTTTCAGGCGAGGTCCCGGAACACAATCCGGCTGTCCGCCGGGACCCTCAGCAAGTTCAAATCAAGGTGCCCAGAAAACCTCTACGGGCTTCTGTGCAGCATCGAGTACGGCGCGGATTGGCTTTCGCGGTCCAGATGCCACGGCGCTGTCGAAGGCGGTGCGCTTGTCCTCGCCTTCGATGTGCAGCGCAATGAAGCCGGCATCGACAATGCGGGCCAGCGACAACGTCAGCCGCGGCTCTCCCGCACTCAACGCATGAACCGGCAGCACGATCCTGTCGGAGGACGGATCGAGCAATTTTTCCAGGTCGTCGGCATCGGGAAAGAACGAGGCGGTGTGGCCGTCCGGCCCCATGCCGAGCACGACGACGTCGAGCGGCCAGGGCAGTGACTGCAGTGCTGCGTTGTCGGACGCCGCCGCGTCCTCGATGTCGGTGGCTTCGTGATAGAGAGGCACGAAACGTGCCGCCTTGGCTGCGTTCTGCAAGAGATTTGCGGCCACCAGCCCGGCGTTGGAACGTGGCGAGGAGGCCGGCACGAAGCGCTCGTCGACGAGCGTCACGATCACCTTGTCCCAGGCGATCGGTATCGCCGAAAGAGCGGCGAAGAATCTTGCCGGCGTGGTGCCGCCGGAGACGGCGAGCAGCCCCGTGCCGCGCTCGGCGATTGCCTTGGTCAGGCGGCCGGCGACATGACCCGCAAGGGCGGCCGCCAATTCCTGGCGCCCGGCGAAGCCGTTCCAGCTGTTGGCGGCGCTGTTCAATTGCTCTCGTGCCATGTCCGCCCGTCACGTTCGATCAGTGCGATGGAGGCCGAGGGTCCCCAGGTGCCTGCCGTATAGCCCTGCGCCTCTTGTCTGGCGCTTTCCCAGGCGTTCTGGATCGGGTCGATCCACTTCCACGCCGCCTCGACTTCGTCGCGGCGCATGAACAGGGTCTGGTTGCCACGGATGACGTCCATGATCAGCCGCTCATAGGCATCCGGCGCGCGGCCATCGAAGGATTGCGCGAAGCTCATATCGAGCGAGATCTGGCGCAGCCGCATGCCGCCCGGACCCGGATCCTTGATCATGATGAACTGCTTGACGCCTTCGTCCGGCTGCAACCGGATGACCAGTTGGTTGGCGAAGATCGGACCGGCGCTGTCACCGAAGATCGAATGCGGGATCGGCTTGAATTCGATGACGATTTCCGAAACCCGGGTCGCCAGCCGCTTGCCGGTCCTGAAGTAGAACGGAACGCCCGCCCAGCGCCAGGTGCCGATCTCGGCCTTGATAGCGACGAAGGTTTCGGTGTTGCTGTCGTGGGAAAGCTCCTCGACATAGCCTTTTACAGCTCCGCTGGCCGAGGCGCCGGCGCGGTATTGGCCACGCACGGTGTGCTTCGGCGCCTCGTTGCCGTTGATGCGCTTCAGCGCCCGCAGCACCTTCAGCTTCTCGTCACGCACCGCGTCGGCGTCCATCGATGACGGCGCTTCCATGGCGACCAGACACAGCAGCTGCAGCATATGGTTCTGCACCATGTCGCGCAGTGCGCCGGCCTTGTCGTAATAGGTGACGCGGTCTTCCAGCCCCACTGTCTCGGCGACCGTGATCTGCACATGGTCGATATGGGCGGAATTCCACAGCGGCTCATAGAGCGCGTTGGCAAAGCGCAGCGCCATCAGGTTCTGCACCGTCTCCTTGCCGAGATAGTGGTCGATGCGGAAGATCTGGCTTTCGTGGAAATTGTCGCCGACCAGATCGTTGAGCGCTCGCGCCGAGGCAAGGTCGCGGCCGATTGGCTTCTCCAGCACGATGCGGGAGTTCGGCGTGATCAGATTGTGCTCCTTCAGCTTGTGCGAAATATCGCCGAACAGCGCCGGCGCCACCGCCAGGTAGAAGGCACGGATACGGTCGCTGTCGCCGATCGCCTTCGTCAATTTGTCGAAGCCGGCGCCGGTCGTTGCATCGGCCGAGACATAGGATAGCCGCGCCAGAAAGGTCTTCAATTCATTGGCGTCGATATCGGCCGGTTTGACATGCTCGGAGATCGCCTGCTTGGCGAAGGCCTGGAATTCCTCATCGCTCATTTTCGATCGTGATGTGCCGATGATGCGCGTCGGCTCCGAGAACTGATGGTCGCGCTGGCGATAGTAGAGAGACGGCAAAAGCTTGCGTTCCGACAGATCGCCGGTGCCGCCGAAAATGATGAAGTCGAAAGGGTCGACGGGGATGATCTGGCTGGTCATGGTCTATCCGCTCTGACGCCGGTCGCAAGTACGCGGCTGATATAATCTAATCGATTTAAATTTTCCAGTGCCATGGTGTCACATCTGGGTGTATGCGCCTGCCCCTTGACAGTCCAATGACCTGGAGGCTTGTCGACAGGCGCGGCTCCGGAAGCCCTTCGCAGTTGCAGCATAGAGCGGGATCGAGGCGAAAGCCAAAGGAGAAATCGGCGATGGCCGCACATCTTTTAGCTAACCAGTTCGGCAGCCGCGGCACTGCGTGGATGTGTATGATCGGCGTGAAGGTCGATCGTCACCAAACATGAGCGGGAAAAACATGCGTCTGGAAAACAAGGTTGCCGTCATCACCGGTGCTGCATCGGGCTTTGGCGAGGGCATCGCCAGGCGCTTTGCCGAGGAGGGCGCCAGGGTGGTTGTCGCCGATCTCAATGCCAAGGGTGCGGAGCGTGTCGCCGACGAGATCGGTGACGCGGCGATCTGGACCCAGACCGATGTTTCGCTGCGCTCCGAATTCGACGAGATGGTCTATGCCACGAAGAGCGCCTTCGGCCGCATCGACATTATGGTCAACAATGCCGGCTTCACCCATCGCAACGGCGACATGCTCAATGTCGACGAGGAAACCTTCGATCTGATCACATCAGTCAATATGAAGGCGATCTATCACGCAGCGCTTGCCGTGGTGCCGATCATGGAGCGGCAAGGCGGCGGCGTCATTTTGACCACGGCCTCCACCGCCGGTCTGCGGCCGAGGCCCGGCCTCACCTGGTACAATGCCTCGAAAGGCTGGGCGATCTCCGCCACCAAGTCGATGGCGGTGGAACTGGCGCCGAAGAACATCCGCGTCAACTGCCTCTGCCCGGTTGCTGGAGAGACCGGCATGCTGGAGAAATTCATGGGCGCCGACACACCCGAAATCCGCGAGAAGTTCCGCGCATCGATCCCGCTCGGCCGGCTTTCGACGCCGCTCGACATCGCCAATGCCGCACTCTGGCTGGCCTCCGACGAAGCCGCCTTCATCACCGGTGTGGCGCTGGAGGTCGAT
This sequence comes from Mesorhizobium sp. M1050, assembly GCF_040318715.1. Taxonomy (NCBI): domain Bacteria; kingdom Pseudomonadati; phylum Pseudomonadota; class Alphaproteobacteria; order Hyphomicrobiales; family Phyllobacteriaceae; genus Mesorhizobium; species Mesorhizobium sp. M1050. Next base: position 9,244 of record NZ_JAMYMV010000110.1, read on the forward strand.
GGCGGCCGCTGCATCTGATAGCCTGGCGTATGTCGCCAACATGCCCACGCCGAGCAGTGGGAGTCAGGCGCCGGTCTTGATGTAGGTTTTGTAGACCCAGCCGGTCTTGCCGTTATAGATGATCTGGCACCATTGCTTGCAGCTCATCACCTGAACCGAGGTTCTGGCCGGCAGCGTGGCGATGGCGGCGGCATTTTTCTTCGGGCCGCTCCGCATGGTCACGGGTTTCAGGATACGCCCTGTTCCGGCGGCGGCGACCTTCCCGGGCTTCGCCTTGGCCTGGCTGCCGTCACCTCCGGCCGTTGGCTGCTGTGGCGGCGGCTGCACCGCGGGGATAGCGGCGGTTAGTGCGCCATCGGGATGGCTGCTCGCCGCCGCGGGAGGCGCGGCAACCTTGGCAAGTTCAGCGGTGGCATCGGTATCGGCTCCTGGCTGCGCGAACGCCGCCGCCGGTTTGTCCGGCGCCTGTTCAGCCTGGTTCGCCACCTGGCTGGGAGCAGTCGAATCGGAGGCGACCTTCGGCTGCGGACCAGTCCAGCGCGGATCATTGGCCTTGAGTGCGGGGATGGCTTCCGCTGCTGCCACGGTCGGTGAAACCGCGTCGGGCTTGCGCGCCTGCGCTACGGCTGTCGCGGCGACTGCAGCCCCCACCGGGGCGATTTTCGTCGTCTTCACCGGAATGGCTGGAATCGTCTGCTCGGGGCTTGCTGACGCTTGCCTGTCGCTGGCCGGCAATGCCAGCCATAGCGCAACGGCGGCGACGCCAAGCAGTGCGGCGGTGCCGATTGCGGCGATCACCAGATGCGAGTTCGAACGGACTTCCTGCCAGAACGACGGCCGCATATCGTATCCGAACTGCATGGCAAAGCGCCGACGTTCCGGCGTACCGAAACTGAAGGGCTCTTTCACTCTTGCCACCTCCATAAGTGGGCCAATGTTCTTTCGATCGAATGCCAAGAACCTGGCGAAAGATCTGCATCAGTCCCAAGAAACCAAAGCGGGCAAGCCCGCAAAATTCCCCATCAGTCGCCCACAACCGGCATCTTTTGCCGGCGATTGTGGCATCACTACGCCTTCCCACCCGATTCTGCACCTTTGACGGGGATTCCGCAATGTGCCGCTACGGCAACAAATATTACAGTAATATTACATGAATTCAGCGCGATCCTGTCCAGCCCGAAACGCAATCCCGAAAAGTGGGAACAACCCTAAATCCTGTCCCGCAGAGCAAACCAGTTGAGCGCCAGGAACAGCAGCGGCGTACGGAAGCGCCGTCCGCCGGGGAAGGGCGGGATTTTCAGATCCTCGATCAGCTTCAGCCGGTCGCGGTTGCCGGCAACGGATTCGGCATAGAGCTTGCCGAAGAAGTTCGACAGCATGACGCCGTGGCCGGAATAGCCGCCGGCCGAAATCACATTGGGCATCACTTCGCGCACGAAAGGCATTCTCGGCACTGTGATGCCGACATAGCCGCCCCAGCCATGTGTGATCTCGACGTCCCTGAGCGCCGGATAGAGTTCCGCGATCTGGCGACGGATGTGGATGTGAATATCCTTCGGATCGTTGACGCCGTAAATCTCGCGTCCGCCAAACAGCAGCCGCCCGTCTTTCGATCTGCGGAAATAGCGCACGACGAAGCGGGAATCATCGACGGACTCGCCGCCCGGCAACACGTTCGAGTCTGCTCCCAAAGGCACGGTTGCGCCGATGAATGAACCGATCGGCATGATGTGCGCTGCACTCACCGGCTCGAGCGTGCCGCCGTGGGCGTTGACCGCGATCAGGCATTTCTGCGCCGTCACCGTGCCTCTCGGCGTCGAAACCTTGACCTTGCCGCCACTGGAAATGATGCGGGTCGATGGCGTCCCCTCGAACAGCTGCGCGCCGGCAAGCGCTGCCACCCGCGCCGTCCCGATCACCAGTTTCATCGGGTGGATGTGTCCAGTGCCGGTGTCGCGCGTCCCGCCAAAGTAGGCTGTCGATCCCAGCCGCTCCGCCGTCTCCCTGGCATCCATGAACGAGATATGCGGGTAGGAAAAACGGCTCGCCATGATCTCGGCATGTGCCTTGTAGTCGTCGACGTAGCGCGGCTTGTGCGCCACCGAGAGCTGGCCCGGCAGATAGTCGATGTCGATCCGGTTGGCAGCAGCGAATTCGAGGAGATGCTTCTTCGCCTCTTCGGCGAGATCGAACAGGGCCTTGGCGCGCGAAAAACCATACTCGGCCTCCAGTTCCTCTGCCCAGGAACGCTGGCCGGTGCCGAGCTGCCCGCCATTGCGCCCGGAAGCGCCATCGCCGAAACGGTACGCCTCGATCAAAACGACATTCGTCCCTCCCTTGGCCAGATGCACCGCCGCCGACAGGCCGGTAAAGCCGCCGCCGATGATGACGACATCGCAGGTACGGTCGCCATCGAGCACGGGGTATTCAGGCCGCGGTCCGGCTGTGTCTTCGTACCAGGAGCGGCCGGGGGAGATCGGGGATTGGTAAGGCATGATGCGGTGAAGACTCGGAGATTTGGAAGGGGAAGCGAATAGCGAATAGCGAGTAGCAAATAGGGAAGAATTGAAAAGTGAGGGTTGATCGAGACTGTATCGCCCGTCTCATCATTTCTATTCGCTATTCGCTATTCGCTATTCGCTAAACATTGAGCAACAAATACTCCCGTTCCCACGGGCTGATCACTTCCATGAACGTCTCGAATTCCGCGCGCTTGATCGCCGCATAGGTCGCGGCGAAGGACTTGCCCAGATGAGCGCAGAGCTCCTTATCGCCCTCGAACAGGTCGACGGCTTCGAGCAGGCCACGTGGCAGGTCGATCTCGTCGGCATTGGCGGTCGTCAGGACGGGAGGTTCGGCCTTGATCTTCCTGGTGATGCCGATCAGCCCGCAGGCAAGCGATGCCGCCAAAGCCAGATAGGGGTTGGCGTCGGAGGAGGGGATGCGGTTTTCGACGCGCCGCGCCGCCGGATCCGAGCGTGGCACACGAAACGCCGTGGTGCGATTGTCATAGCCCCATTTGTTATTGACCGGCGCCGACGCCGCCTGTGTCAATCGCCGGTAGGAATTAACATAGGGCGCGAACATCACCAGCGCGTTCGGCACATGCTTCTGCATACCACCGATGAAATGGAAGAAGGCGTCGGTTTCCGAACCGTCGGCAGCCGAGAAGATGTTCTGTCCGGTCTTCTTGTCGATGATCGATTGATGGATATGCATGGCGGAGCCAGGCTGCCCTTGGATGGGCTTGGCCATGAAGGTGGCATAGATCTCGTGCTTCAGCGCCGCCTCGCGAATGGTGCGCTTGAACATGAACACCTGGTCGGCCAGTTCGATCGGGTCTCCGTGGCGCAAATTGATCTCAAGCTGGCCGGCACCTTCTTCATGGATCAGCGTATCGATCTCCAGGCCCTGGCTTTCGGAGAAATGGTAGATGTCGTCGATCAGTTCGTCGAATTCGTTGACGCCGGCGATCGAATAGCCGGCGCCGCCGCCGATCGCACGTCCCGAACGGCCGACCGGCGGTGTCAGCGGATAATCCGGATCGGGATTCTTGCGCACCAGATAGAATTCGATCTCAGGCGCCACTACCGGCCTCAGGCCGAGCTTGTCATAGGCGGCAACCACGCGCTTCAACACATTGCGTGGCGTGAACTCGACCGAGCGGCCATCTTGATGGACCAGATCGCAGATGACCGCGGCCGTCGGGTCTTCTTCCCAGGGCACCACCGTCAGCGTCGACAGGTCCGGCATCAGTTTGAGGTCGCCGTCGTCTTCCGGGTAATGGAAGCCGTTGCCGTCCTCGGGATAGCCGCCGGAAATCGTCGTCATGAAGACCGCCGATGGCAGGGCCAGCGATGTGTTGGAGGTGAATTTCTTCGATGGCATCATCTTGCCGCGGGCGACGCCTGCCTGATCAGGCGTGATGCACTCGATGTCTTCGATGCCGCGCCATTCCAGCCAGGCGCTGACTTCCTTCCAGTTCTTCACGCCCCGTTGGTTTTTCACGAAGGCAGGCGTGCGGGCACGTCCTCCGCGGCTCGACGGACGGACTTCCTTTTTTGCAGGCGGCATCATTCACCAGATTGGGTTGCGGATTGTGGAGTATAGCCGTGCCCTCCAATGGAAGGGAAGGGGAGCCGCGCCGGGCATTGGCTGACGCTGTTGAAAATCGCGCCAATCGGCTTAGTTTCCACAATCCCGATCCCAATCGAGACCCCAATCTTAATCGAGAAATTGCATGCGGCACGACGACAAACTGACGACGATCGGCTTCGACGCCGACGACACACTCTGGCAGAACGAGCAGTTCTTCCGCCTGACGGAGAAGCGCTTTGCCGCCATGTTGGCCGACCATGGCGAAGCGGGGCACATCTCCGCGCGATTGCTGGAAGCCGAAAGGCGCAACCTTGCCGTCTATGGCTTCGGTATCAAGGGATTTACCCTGTCGATGATCGAAACAGCGATCGAGGTTACACAGGGCCACGTGCCGGCGGCGGTCATATCGGAGATTCTCGATACCGGCCGCGAGATGCTGAGCCATCCGATCGAGGTCTTGCCGCATGCGCGCGAGACTGTCGAAAAGCTTGCCGGCGCGTTCCGCCTTGTGCTGATCACCAAGGGCGACCTTTTCGATCAGGAGCGCAAGCTGGCCGGGTCAGGTCTGGGCGAATTGTTCGACGCGATCGAGATCGTCAGCGACAAGAATGCCGCCACCTATGACAGGATCTTCAGCCGGCATGGCGATGGTCCGGCAAAAAGCATGATGGTCGGCAATTCGCTGAAGTCGGACGTGGTGCCGGCCATCGAGGCCGGCGGTTGGGGTGTCCATGTGCCGCATGAACTGACCTGGGTGCTGGAGCATGTCGAGGCTCCGGTGGCCGAATCGAGATTCCGCCAGATATCCGATCTCGGCCAACTGCCCGGGCTGGTTGAAAGCATCGTGAACGCGGGCTGATCGCAGTAGTCGGCCATTGTTTTCCGTTTACGGGCGGGGAAACCGCCTACAAACTCTTTCTGCAATCTAGCGGCCAACCAGGCGGTCGATCACCGGCTGCAGCCGTTCGGGCGTGATCGGCTTGGCGACCACGACATCGATGATATCAGACAGGCTCAGGCTCTCCGGCGAGCCATTCTTGGTCGAAAGCAGGATCACCGGTGGCAGCGATTTGCCCGAGGCCCGCCGCAACGCTCCGATGCTGGACATCAGGTCGTCGCAGTCCTTGTTGTCGGCACCGCCGTCTAGAACGACTGCGCCGGGAATGAGGGACCGTAAGATCCTCGCTGCCGTGTCGGGAGATTCCGAGATTGGCTTGAGCCCGGATCGCTCGACGATCTTCGAGATCACCACGCGATTGATGGGCGATTTGCCGACGACAAGCACCTGCGACGGATCGCGGATCGCCTCGGAGCTAGAGCGGAATGAATTGAGGCTGAATCGGCGTGGGATTCCCTTAGGCGTGCAAATCTGATTCAACCTTCATGCTGGGCAAGGA
>NZ_JAMYMV010000111.1:0-14693 GCF_040318715.1 Mesorhizobium sp. M1050
GCGGCCGCCGGACATCGGCCCCCGGGGCCGCCCCCAAACCCCCCCCCGCATTGGCGGGTGGGGGCCCGGGCGCCCGCGGGGCGGGGCGGGGGGGGCGGCCTATCGTGGGGGGGGGCCCCCCCCGCGACGAGATCGAAGCCATCGTGAAAGTGTTGGTGCCGGACGCGGAAATCTTTGGAACGGGTGCGCCAAGGCTTGCCAACACGACATTCTTCGCTATTGCGGGCGTCAAGGCCGAAACCGCTCAGATCGCTTTCGATCTGGCCGGCGTGGCGCTGTCGGCCGGTTCGGCCTGTTCGTCGGGCAAGGTCGGACCGAGCCATGTGCTGAAGGCCATGGGATATGGCGACAGTCTTGGCGCCTTGCGCGTGTCGATCGGTTCGGCGACGGGCGCTGAGGATATCGAGCTGTTCCGCACCGCGCTGGCGGGGATCGCCGCACGGCAAACCGCCAGGGAGAAGGCGGATAGAGACCAGGCCGCGTGAGCGGTTGGACAAGTTTGGGCCTTTCGGCCTGGTAGAGCCGTGCGTTTCATGTTGGCCGGGTGAATTTCCGGTCGAGACGCACTATATGGAACTCACGCTGCCGCGAGCGCTTTTTTCGGCGTTGATTGGCAGTGCCATAGTTTGAAAACTGTCGGGCCTTGACCCCGGCGTGGATGGAGAACGCATATGCCTGCTGTGCAGGACACGATCGATCGGGTCCGAAAGATCGACGTCGACCAATACAAATATGGATTCCAGACCGAAATAGCGATGGACAAGGCCCCCAAGGGCCTGAGCGAAGACATCATCCGCTTCATTTCGGCCAAGAAGGACGAGCCGTCCTGGATGCTCGAATGGCGTCTGGAAGCGTATCGCCGTTGGCTGACGCTGGACGAGCCGACCTGGGCGCGCGTCCATTATCCGAAGATCGATTTCCAGGACATCTACTATTACGCCGCGCCGAAGAGCACGCCCGGCCCGACGTCGCTCAGCGATGTCGATCCCGAACTGCTGAAGGTCTACGAGAAGCTCGGCATTCCGCTGCGGGAACAGGAAATTCTCGCCGGCGTGCAAAAGGCTAACGCCTCCGAGCTCGAGGAAGCCAGCGACAATGTCTACAAATCGGGCCGTGTCGCCGTCGACGCCGTGTTTGATTCCGTTTCCGTCGTCACCACCTTCAAGAAGGAGCTGGCGCAGGCCGGCGTCATCTTCTGCTCGATCTCGGAAGCGATCCGCGAGCATCCGGAATTGGTGAAGAAATATCTCGGCTCGGTCGTGCCGACCTCCGACAATTTCTACGCCACGCTGAATTCCGCCGTGTTCACCGACGGCTCGTTCGTCTTCGTGCCTAAGGGCGTACGCTGCCCGATGGAACTGTCGACCTATTTCCGTATGAACGAGAAGAACACCGGACAGTTCGAGCGCACGCTGATCATCGCCGAGGAGGGGGCCTACGTCTCCTATCTCGAAGGTTGCACGGCGCCACAGCGCGACGAGAACCAGCTTCATGCGGCGGTTGTCGAACTGGTGGCGCTTGACGATGCCGAGATCAAATATTCGACGGTGCAGAATTGGTATCCGGGCGATGCCGAGGGCAAAGGCGGCATCTACAATTTCGTCACCAAGCGCGGCGATTGCCGTGGTCACCGTTCGAAGATCTCGTGGACGCAGGTCGAGACCGGCTCGGCCATCACCTGGAAATATCCGAGCTGCATCCTGCGCGGCGACGATTCCAGCGGCGAGTTCTATTCGATCGCCGTGTCGAACGGCTATCAGCAGGTCGACAGCGGCACCAAGATGATCCATCTCGGCAAGAACACGTCGAGCCGCATCATCTCCAAGGGTATCGCCGCCGGCTTCTCGCAGAACACATATCGCGGCCAGGTCTCGGCGCACCGCAAGGCGACCAACGCCCGCAACTTCACCAACTGCGACTCGCTGCTGATCGGCGACCAGTGCGGCGCGCACACCGTGCCCTACATGGAAGCCAAGAATTCGACGGCGCAGTTCGAGCATGAAGCCACGACCTCGAAGATTTCCGAGGACCAGAAATTCTACGTCATGCAGCGCGGCATCCCCGAGGAAGAGGCGATCGCCCTGATCGTCAACGGCTTCGTCAAGGATGTGATCCAGCAACTTCCGATGGAGTTCGCGGTCGAAGCGCAAAAGCTGATCGGAATTTCGCTTGAGGGCTCGGTCGGTTGACCGGACAGATATTCAGGAAACAAAAGAATGCTTGAAATCAGAAATCTGCATGCCCGCATCGTCGATGACGGCACCGAAATCATCCGCGGCCTGAGCCTGACGGTGAAAGCCGGCGAGGTCGCTGCGATCATGGGACCGAACGGCTCGGGCAAGTCGACGCTGTCCTACATCCTCGCCGGCCGCGAGGACTATGAGGTGACCGAGGGCGACATCCTCTACAACGGCCAGTCGATCCTCGAGATGGATCCGGCCGAGCGTGCCACGTCGGGCATTTTCCTCGCCTTCCAGTACCCGATGGAGATACCGGGCGTGGCGACCATGGAATTCCTGAAAGTGGCGATGAACGAGCAGCGCAAGGCGCGTGGCGAAGAGCCGCTGAAGATACCCGAATTCCTGAAGCGGGTGAAAGAAGCGGCAGTCTCGCTCAGCATGGACATGGCGATGCTGAAGCGGCCGCTCAATGTCGGCTTCTCCGGCGGCGAGAAGAAGCGCGCCGAGATCCTGCAGATGAAGCTGCTGGAGCCGAAACTCTGCGTGCTCGACGAGACCGATTCCGGCCTCGACATCGATGCGCTGAAGATCGTGTCCGACGGCGTCAACGCGCTGCGCGCGCCAGACCGGGCATTCCTGGTCATCACCCATTACCAGCGCCTGCTCGAACACATCGTGCCGGACAGCGTGCACGTGCTCTACAAGGGCCAGGTCATCAAGTCCGGCGACAAGTCGCTGGCGCTTGATCTTGAGGCCAACGGCTATGCCGGCGTGATCGGCGAAGCCGCGTGAGATGCCAGAGGGCAGATTGATGAATATGCACACTCAACCGCAGCGGACGCAGGCCGAAACAGCGTTGATCGACGCGTTCGGCGACCGGCTGTCGCTGCTGCCGGGCGACGGCGCGGTGATGCTGAAGCGCGACGACGCCATCGAGGCGATCAAGCACGGCCTGCCGACGCGGCGTGTCGAATCCTGGCATTACACCGACCTGCGCCGGCTGTTGAGTGCGGTGCCGGACTTCGACCCGGCCGCCATGGCCAAGGCCGTTGCGCCGATCGTCGATGGTTCTGCTGTGGTGTCGATCCTGAATGGCAAGTCCGACGCGAAAATGCCGGCTCTTGAAGGCGTCGCCTTCCAGCCTCTGTCGGAAAAGCTGATCGATGGCAGCATCGCGCCGGGGCTCGATCCCTATGGCAGCGACGACGCCATCGGCGCGCTGAACACCGCCTTTGTCGCCGACGGTTATTTCGTCGATATCGCCGATGGCACGGAGCTTGAAAAGCCGATCGAACTGCAGAATTTGCAGGCCGGCGGCCAGACGCATGTGCGCTTGGCCGTGCGTGTCGGCGCTGGCGCCAAGGCCGTCATCGTCGAGCGTCAGGCGGGTGACGGGGCTGCTCTGGTCAGTTCGGTCAGCCAACTCGTGCTCGGCGAGGGCGCCGAGGTGACGTGGCTGATCGTCCAGGAGCAGCCGGAAACCGCAACGCATCTGGCGCAGTTCAAGGCTCATATCGGCAAGAATGCGAAGCTGACGCTGTTCGTCATGAACGCCGGCGGCAAGCTCGTGCGTCAGGAGATCATGGTCAGGACGACTGGCGAAGGCGCCGATTTCAAACTGCGCGGCATCAATCTTCTGGCCGGCGACACCCACACCGACGTGACCATGGTGCTCGATCATGCCGTGCCGCACACGACCTCGACGGAAGTGATCCGCAATGTGGTGACGGGCAAGGCGCGGGGCGCCTTCCAGGGCCGCATCAACGTCCACCAATACGCGCAGAAGACGAATGCCAAGATGGCTTGCAACACGCTGCTGCTGTCGGATGACGGCGAGTTTTCGACCAAGCCCGAGCTTGAAATCTTCGCCGACGACGTCATCTGCGGCCATGGCGCGACCGTCACCGAGATCGACCACGACCATTTGTTCTACCTGATGGCACGTGGCGTCGACGAGAAGACCGCGCGGGGGTTGCTCGTGAAAGCCTTCGTGGCAGAGGTGATCGAGGAACTGGACGACGAGGCGATTGTCGAGGCGCTCGAAGCGCGGCTCGACGGCTGGTTTGTGGCACACGGGTGAAGTGATGAACGCGCCGGGCAAGATCGGAGATTTCTACGACGTCGAAGCGATCCGCCGCGATTTCCCGATCCTGTCGCGGGAAGTCTATGGCAAGCCGCTGGTCTATCTCGACAACGGCGCCTCGGCACAGAAGCCGCAGGTGGTGCTGGACACGATACAGCACGCCTATTCCCAGGAATACGCCAACGTCCATCGCGGCCTGCATTTCCTCTCCAATGCGGCGACCGACGCGTATGAAAAAGCGCGGGAAACGGTACGCCGTTTCCTCAACGCGCCAAGCACCGACAACATCGTCTTCACCTCGAACACGACGTCGGCCATCAACACGGTCGCCTATGGCTATGGCATGCCCAACATCGGCGAGGGCGACGAGATCGCGCTGTCGATCATGGAGCACCACTCCAACATCGTGCCGTGGCACTTCATCCGCGAGCGGCAGGGCGCCAAGCTGGTCTGGGCACCGGTCGACGATCTCGGCGTCTTCCACGTCGAGGAATTCGAGAAGCGGCTGACCAGCAAGACAAAGCTCGTCGCCATCACGCATATGTCGAATGCGTTGGGCACGGTGACGCCGATCAAGGAGATCGTGCGCATCGCGCATTCGCGTGGAATTCCCGTACTCGTCGACGGCAGCCAGAGCGCAGTGCATATGCCGATCGATGTGCAGGACCTCGACTGCGACTTCTTCGTCTTCACCGGCCACAAGGTTTACGGCCCTTCGGGCATCGGTGTGCTCTACGGCAAGAAGGACATTCTTGCGGGCATGCGCCCCTTCATGGGCGGTGGCGAGATGATCGAGGAAGTGACGGAAGACATCGTCACCTACAACGAGCCGCCGCACCGCTTCGAGGCCGGCACGCCGCCGATCGTCCAGGCGATCGGGCTGGGCGCCGCGCTCGACTATATGGAAAAGATCGGCCGCGAGCGCATCGCGGCTCATGAGGCCGACCTCAAGAATTATGCGCATGAGCGGCTGCGCGCCATCAACTCGCTGCGCATCTTCGGCGACGCGCCGGATAAGGGCGCCATCATCTCGTTCGAATTGCAGGGTATTCACGCGCATGACGTGTCGATGGTGATTGATCGGCAAGGCATTGCCGTCCGCGCGGGCACCCATTGCGCCCAGCCGCTGTTGAAACGCTTCGGCGTAACCTCCACATGCAGGGCGTCATTCGGCATGTATAATACCAGGGCCGAAGTCGACGCTTTGGCCGAGGCGCTTGAAAAGGCGCGCAAATTCTTCGGATGACGATTTGTTTGGGTGACGACCATGGATGATGTGAGCCACACCACCGAGACCGCACCGGAAGCGGCCATCAACCCGCTGGTTTCCGCCTCGGCGATTCCCGCCGACGAACTGGCGCGACTGACCGACGATATCGTCTCGGCGCTGAAGACCGTCTACGACCCGGAAATCCCGGCCGATATCTACGAACTCGGCCTCATCTACAAGATCGACATCGAGGACAATCGCGCGGTCAAGATCGACATGACGCTGACCGCACCGGGCTGCCCGGTCGCCGGCGAAATGCCCGGCTGGGTGGAAAACGCCGTCGGCGCCGTCGAGGGCGTGTCCGGCGTCGAAGTCAACATGACCTTCGATCCGCCCTGGTCGCCCGATCGCATGTCGGAAGAGGCGCAGGTCGCTGTGGGTTGGTACTAGCGTCGAGCCTGGCACACTTGCGCCAGTCATGAAACTTCACCATTTTAGGTGAGAATCGTTCGGCAGGCCTTGAACCTGCACGGAATGGAGAAAGAAAAGATGGGACGCTTTGCCGTCATCACGATGACCGAAAAGGCCGCCGACCGGGTGCGCGAGATCGTTGCCACCCGCGACAACGCGCATGGCATCCGCCTCGGCATCAAGAAGGGCGGCTGCGCGGGCATGGAATACACGGTCGACCTGGTGACAGAGCCCAACACCAAGGACGACCACATCGAGCGCGACGGCGCCCATGTCTACGTGGCGCCCGAGGCTGCGCTTTTCCTGTTCGGCACCGAGATGGATTTCGAGCAGACGACGCTGCGCACCGGCTTCACCTTCCACAACCCGAACCAGAGCTCGGCCTGCGGCTGCGGTGAGTCCGTCGAGTTGAAGCCGGCGGATCTCAAGGCGCTGGCGGAAGCACGCGCGGCAACCGCCGCTTAGCGTCTGGCGATGAGCGCCGAGGCGTATCGCTGGCGGTGTGCCTGTTGCGGTGAAGAATTTACCGGTCTTCCAACGGATATGGCATTCGATGCGCCCGTCAATCGGGACGCACTCGAAGAAGGCGGTCAATCGACCTTCCGAAAAAATGACGATTTCTGCGAAGTACGCCACGCCTCGGGCAAGACGGATCGGTACATTCGTTGCCTGCTACCTCTGCCGGTGCCCCAGCTATCCAACGAGTTCTGTTTCGGGGTCTGGATGTCGGTCTCGGAAAGAAGCTGGAATTTGTACCGAGATGGGTATGACAGAGGCCAATACGAGGAAGAGCTCTGTTTTGGGTATCTGATGCACGACATCCCAGAGTATCCAGGTTCGTTGCTCCTGCATGCCGATGTTGTGTTTCAGCCCGGTAATCAGCGGCCGAAGGTGTTTCTGCATGACGCAGACCATCCCTTGGTTGCGGTCCAACGCGGTGGGGTGGATGTGACCCAAATTGAGCGCTGGCTCGCTCTCACGCACCGGTCCAAAGCCGGGAGCAACTAATCCACCCACATTCCCGTCCGTTTGTGCCAGTCGGCGATCGATTCCTCGGGATAGACGTCGAACGCCTTGTCGCCCTTGCCGATATCGGGCTCGACCCAGTTCGCCTTGTATTTCAGCATCAAATGCACCCGGCTCGGTGGAATGGGCAGGTCGCTGTCGATAGCTGACGCAAAGGGATGCACCAACTCCGGCCAGGTTGGATCGTATAGCCACAGCGCCGACCCGCACTTCTTGCAGAAATTGCGTTCGCCGGTCGATATCTCGCACTGCGGGTGCTCGTCGTCTTCGATCTCGGCCCGGTAGACGCCGAGGCTCCTCTTGCCCCTGATGTTCAGCGTTTCGTAGTCGGCGCCGAGGTTGATTGCAAAACCGCCGCCGCCCTGCTGCTTGCGGCAGATCGAGCAGTAGCACAGCATGAACGGCGCCGGCGTGTGGCTCTCCACCTCGAAGCGGATGGCATTGCAGCGGCAGGACCCTTTGAGCAAAAGCGGCATGGCAAAAACTCCAACGGATGGCTCTCAACCTGTCAGCATGATTTTGGTTGCGGCGATGACAAGGTCAAATGCCGGTGACATGATCGCGGCATGGACAATGAACGCATCGCCGAACTGTTCGAGGGCCTAGGCCCGGTCAGCATCCGAAAACTGTTCGGCGGCAAGGGGATCTATTTCGACGGCGTCATCGTCGCCATCGTCCTGCGCGGCGAATTGAAGCTGAAGGCAGACGACCAAAGCGCGCCCGACTTCGAGGCCGCCGGCTGCACGCAATGGACCTATACCGGCTCCCGCCATGGCAAGCAGGTCTCCATGCCGTACTGGAGCGTTCCCGACAGCGCCTTCGATGATCCCGACGAGATGACGGTCTGGGCAAAGCGAGCGTATGAGGCGGGACGAAGGGCGGGGAAGTGACGGGCAATAATTGGGAACGTCGGCGGGACAGTACCCCCCTCTGGCCTGCCGGCCATCTCCCCCGCAAGGAGGGAGATTGGCAGTTTCAGCGTCTGCCTGCTTTTTTCAACGTTGAAGATTGGCGGAGGGTTTGATGACATTCGATCTCCCTCCTTGCGGGGGAGATGTCCGGCAGGACAGAGGGGGGTGCTGTCCCGCCGACATTGGCGGCTACAGCGCCTTCGCAATCCTTGCCGCAAGCCGCGCATTGTTCTCCACCAGCGCTATGTTGGTCTTAAGGCTCCTGCCGCCGGTCAGTTCGAGGATTTTCGACAGCAGGAACGGCGTCACCGCCTTGCCGGTGACGTTGAGCGCTTCCGCTGCCTTCTGCGCGGCTTCGATGTAGCCGGCCATCTCTTCGGCCGGGATTTCGTGGTTCTCGGGCACCGGATTGGCGATCAGCATGCCGCCGGCGAGCCCCAGCGAAGCCCGAGTCTGGTAGAAATGCGCGATCTCTTCCGGTTTGTGCAGGGTCAGCGGCGCGCGGAACGGCGAATGCCGCGACCAGAAGGCCGGCATCGTCTCGCAGCCATGGCCGATCACCGGCACGCCGCGCGTTTCCAGCACTTCCAGCGTCTTTTCGATGTCGAGGATGGCCTTGGCGCCGGCCGACACGACGATGACCGGCGTGCGCGCCAGTTCGTCGAGGTCGGCAGAAATGTCAAAGCTCTTTTCGGCACCCTTGTGCACACCGCCGATGCCGCCGGTGGCGAACACTTTTATGCCGACCATATGCGCCGCGATCATGGTGGCGGCGACCGTGGTGCCGCCGGTGCGCCCTTGCGCCACGGCAAAACCGAGGTCGGCGCGCGACAGCTTCATGGCGTCGCCGGTCATGGCGAGGGACTCACGCTCGCCGTCCGACAGCCCGATCTTGATTCGGCCGCCGACCACGGCGATCGTCGCCGGCACGGCGCCGCCATCGATGATGATCTTTTCGACATCGGCCGCCATGGCGCCATTGTCGGGGTAGGGCATGCCATGGGTGATGATGGTGCTTTCCAGCGCCACCACCGGCCGGCCGGCGGCCAGGGCTTGCGCCACCGGCGCGTGGATATCGATGAAGGGGCGGGCGGTCTCTGGGGTCATCTGGATCTCCAACCCGGAATGAAGCGCATCCACATGGGGCGTGCGAAAAGATTCCGGCACTGTGAATTTGCCGGTCTCATGCCACTTCCTGCGCGTCCGGCACAAGAGCCAGGGCCTCCGCGAAGGTCGCCACGGTGAAATTGGGAACAGCGTCGGCGCTTTCGATGGCCAGCGTTGCCGCGGCAATGCCCTCGCGCAGGGCCACCCGCAGCGGCAGGCCGTGCAGCAAGGCAGCGACCGTTGCGCCGGCCAGCGCATCGCCGGCGCCGGTGACGTCGGCCACCCTTCTTGGCGGCGGCGGCAGGATCGAGAAGACGCCGGCTTCATCGAAGCCCAGCATGGCACTGCCGCCCGCCGTCACCACGCCGCTCTTGAGCCCTGCGCGTCTCAGCCCGGCGACGATGTCTTGCGGGGAAGCCGCCGCGTCCAGGTCCGCCAGTGCGATCGCTTCGCGCCGGTTCATGAAGACGACGGTCAGATTGCCAAGCACCGGCTTCAAACGCACGATCTTGGCCGGCGAAATGGCAATGGCGAAGACGGGTTTGCCGGCGGCAAGCGAAACCAGCCGCTCCAGTGCCGCCGTCGGCAGGTTGGCATCGCAGAAGATGGCATCGGCCGCCGCGACCACCTCGCGGACCCTGGAGCGTCTAATCTGCTTGGGAAAGGCCAGGTCATAGAGCGCCATGTCGGCAAAGCCGACGATCAATTCGCCCTCGCTGTCGATCAGCGCCGTATAGCTCGGCGTGGTGCGGTCGAGGAACACCGCGGACAGGTCGGCAATGCCTGCCGCGGCGATGGCCCGTGAAACGGTATCGGCAGCGGCATCGCCGCCGCGCACGGACAGCAACGACGCGGAGACGCCACGGCGAACCGCGCTGCGCAGCGCGTTGAAAACGCCGCCGCCGACATCCTCGTGCATAGTGCCCGGATTGGAGGCGGCGGGCACGTACGGGCCCGACACTTGGCCGCGCCGGTCGATATGGGCGCCACCTACGGCCAGTATTCTCGCGGATTTCAGCATGCAGGCGATATGACCTTTGTTATTCCAGTAGCACAAGCGCTAGGCTGCGTGACCGAGCTTCGCAACGCGAAGGTAGCGATTCGGCGGATCGAAACAATCGAGCCGCCTGGCGCATTGCGTTAGACATCGTGAAGCCAAATCGTGAGACAAAAAAAGAACAGATCTGGATATTTATTGTTTTTCAGATATTTGACCCCTCTTGCCAAACGAGAACAAAAAAGGTACAAATTGGGGCAGGGATTACGGATTGTCCGGCCTTCATTGACGACCAAGGGGTGATGTATCATGGCTCAGAATTCTTTGCGGCTGGTAGAGGACAAAGCGGTGGACAAATCAAAGGCTCTGGATGCGGCGCTGTCGCAAATCGAGCGGGCTTTCGGCAAGGGCTCGATCATGCGGCTCGGCGCGAACGAGCAGGTCGTCGAGATCGAAACGGTGCCGACCGGCTCGCTTGGCCTCGACATCGCGCTTGGCGTCGGTGGTCTGCCGCGCGGCCGCATCGTCGAGATCTACGGGCCGGAAAGCTCGGGCAAGACGACGCTGGCCCTGCACACGGTGGCCGAAGCCCAGAAGAAGGGCGGCATCTGCGCCTTCGTCGACGCCGAACACGCGCTTGACCCGGTCTATGCCCGCAAGCTTGGCGTCGATCTGGAGAACCTCCTGATCTCGCAGCCCGACACCGGTGAGCAGGCGCTGGAAATCTGTGACACGCTGGTGCGCTCCGGCGCCATCGACGTGCTGGTGGTCGATTCGGTCGCTGCGCTGACGCCACGCGCCGAAATCGAAGGCGAGATGGGCGATTCGCTGCCCGGCCTGCAGGCCCGCCTGATGAGCCAGGCGCTGCGCAAGCTGACCGCCTCGATCTCGCGTTCCAACACCATGGTCATCTTCATCAACCAGATCCGCATGAAGATCGGCGTCATGTTCGGTTCGCCCGAAACCACCACAGGCGGCAACGCGCTGAAATTCTACGCCTCGGTGCGCCTCGACATCCGCCGTATCGGCTCGGTCAAGGACCGCGACGAGGTCGTCGGCAACCAGACCCGCGTCAAGGTGGTCAAGAACAAGCTGGCGCCGCCCTTCAAGGTGGTCGAGTTCGACATCATGTATGGTGAAGGCGTGTCCAAGACCGGCGAACTGGTCGATCTCGGCGTCAAGGCCGGCGTGGTCGAGAAGTCGGGCGCCTGGTTCTCCTACAATTCGCAGCGTCTCGGCCAAGGCCGCGAGAACGCCAAGCTGTTCCTGCGCGACAACCCCGACACCGCGCGCGAGATCGAACTCGCGCTCAGGCAAAATGCCGGGCTGATCGCCGAGAAATTCCTTGAGAATGGCGGCTCTGAAGGTGGCGACGACGGTTTCGAGGAGGAATCCGGCGCGATGTGAGAGCGAGCGCGATGGCCGGAGTTCGGCCATAATCTCGCTCTATTATCTCAGGCTTATGTAATCGAGTTCCGTGTTAATTGCGTTTTGAACCGCCGGCCTAGCGCCGGCGGTTTTTTGCGTCTTGGCAGGAAACGGGGCCTGGCTCGGACAGCCGGCAAAGGCCGTGGATTGGACCAATTCCGTGTTTCTGGACAGGGTGAAGCGCGGCGGCTAAAAGGCCAACTCTATCTCTGGAAACGCAGAGCCCATTTTCCGCCGGTTTGCCGGCGGCTCTCTCGAAAAGGCAGCATTCATGAGTGGCGTGAACGAAATCCGGTCGACATTTCTCGACTACTTCCGCAAGGAAGGTCACGAGATCGTCGCGTCGAGCCCACTGGTGCCGCGCAACGATCCGACGCTGATGTTCACCAACGCCGGCATGGTGCAGTTCAAGAACGTCTTCACCGGGTTGGAGAAGCGGCCCTATTCGCGCGCCTCGACCGCCCAGAAGAGCGTTCGCGCCGGCGGCAAGCACAACGACCTCGACAATGTCGGCTATACCGCGCGCCATCTGACCTTCTTCGAGATGCTCGGCAATTTCTCCTTTGGCGACTACTTCAAGGAGCGCGCCATCGAACTGGCCTGGAACCTGATCACCAAGGAATTCGGGCTGAACAAGGACAAGCTGCTGGTCACCGTCTATCACACGGATGACGAGGCAGCCGGCTTCTGGAAGAAGATCGCCGGTTTTTCGGATGACCGCATCATTCGAATCGCGACCTCGGACAATTTCTGGGCGATGGGCGACACCGGACCGTGCGGACCGTGCTCGGAGATTTTCATCGACCGCGGCGAGCACATCTGGGGCGGCCCTCCCGGCAGCCCCGAGGAGGACGGCGACCGTTTCCTCGAATTCTGGAACCTGGTGTTCATGCAGTATGAACAGGTGACGAAAGAGGAGCGCATCGACCTGCCGCGCCCGTCGATCGACACCGGCATGGGCCTGGAGCGCATGGCGTCCGTCCTGCAAGGGGTGGAAAGCGTCTTCGAGACCGATCTGTTCCGTCATCTGATCGAGGCGGCGTCGTCCGCTATCGGGCATGGTCCCGACAAGGACACGGTCGCGTCCTTCCGTGTCATCGCCGACCACCTGCGGTCGTCCTCTTTCCTGGTGGCAGACGGAGTGCTGCCGTCGAACGAAGGCCGCGGCTATGTCCTGCGCCGCATCATGCGCCGCGCCATGCGTCATGCGCAGCTGCTCGGTGCCCGCGATCCCCTGATGTGGCGCCTGGTGCCGGCGCTGGTGCGCGAGATGGGCCAAGCCTATCCGGAACTGGTGCGCGGCGAGCAG
Source organism: Mesorhizobium sp. M1050 (assembly GCF_040318715.1). Taxonomy (NCBI): domain Bacteria; kingdom Pseudomonadati; phylum Pseudomonadota; class Alphaproteobacteria; order Hyphomicrobiales; family Phyllobacteriaceae; genus Mesorhizobium; species Mesorhizobium sp. M1050. Next base: position 12,723 of record NZ_JAMYMV010000111.1, read on the forward strand.
TTGATCACCGAGACCCTGAAGCTCGAGGAGACCAGGTTTCGCAAGACGCTGGTGCGCGGCCTCGGCCTGCTCTCGGAAGCGACGGAAACACTGCATGCCGGCGACATGCTGGATGGCGAGACGGCCTTCAAGCTCTACGACACCTACGGTTTCCCGCTCGACCTGACGCAGGATGCGCTGCGCCAGCGCAGCATCTCGGTCGATCTTGCCGGCTTCACCAATGCCATGGAGCAGCAGAAAGCCGAGGCGCGCAAGCATTGGGCTGGCTCCGGCGATGCGGCCACCGAAACCGTCTGGTTTTCGGTGCGCGAGAAGGCGGGCGCCACCGAGTTCCTCGGCTACGAGACCGAGCAGGCCGAAGGCATCATCCAGGCGCTTGTCCGGGACGGCAAGACCATCGACAGCGCCGGCAAGGGCGACGCAGTGGCGATCGTCGTCAACCAGACGCCGTTCTATGCCGAGTCCGGCGGCCAGATGGGCGACACCGGCATCATTTCGGGCGAAGGGTTCTCGATCGAGGTCTCCGATACGCAGAAGAAGGCTGATGGCCTGTTCGTGCACATCGGCAAGGTGGCCAGCGGCACCGTCAAGACGGGCGCCGCCGTCGAGCTGAAGGTCGACCATGGCAGGCGCTCCCGGCTGCGCGCCAACCATTCCGCGACGCATCTGATCCATGAGGCGCTGCGTGAGGTGCTGGGTAGCCATGTCGCGCAGAAGGGCTCGCTGGTCGCGCCGGAGCGTCTGCGCTTCGACATCTCGCACAACAAGCCGATTTCACCGGAGGATCTCGAAGCGGTCGAGCGCATGGCCAACGAGATCGTCGTGCAGAACGGCCCGGTGACCACGCGCCTGATGTCGGTCGACGATGCCATCGCCGAAGGCGCCATGGCGCTGTTTGGCGAGAAGTATGGTGATGAAGTGCGAGTCGTTTCGATGGGCACCGGCGTGCATGGCGCCAAGGTCAACCGGCCCTACTCGGTCGAGCTTTGCGGCGGCACGCATGTCAGGGCGACCGGCGATATCGGTCTGGTGCGTGTCGTGTCGGACAGCGCGGTCGCCGCCGGCGTGCGCCGCATCGAGGCGCTGACCGGCGAGGCGGCACGCAAGCATCTCGACGAGCAGGACCGGCGTCTGAAATCGGTTGCGGCGACGCTGAAGATTTCGCCGGCCGACGTGCCGGCACGTGTCGAGGCGCTGCTCGACGAGCGCAAGAAGCTCGAAAAGGAGCTGACCGAAGCGCGCAAGAAGCTGGCGCTGGGCGGCGGTGCAGGGCCGGGTGCGCCAGCCGAGAACGAAACGGTGGCGGGTGTCGGGTTCCTCGGCAAGGCGGTCTCCGGCGTCTCGCCAAAAGATTTGAAGCCGCTGGCTGACGCCGGCAAGACCTCGCTGGGTTCGGGCGTCGTCGTCTTCGTAGGTGCCGGTGAGGACAACAAGGCGAGCGTTGTGGTCGCTGTCACCGACGATCTCATCGGCCGTTTCAGCGCCGTCGATCTGGTGCGCGTGGCCTCCGCCGCATTGGGCGGGCAGGGCGGCGGCGGGCGGCCAGACATGGCCCAGGCCGGTGGTCCGGATGCATCCAGGGCCAATGATGCGATCGCCGCGGTAAAGGCTGCACTCGAAGCCGCCTGACTAACGGCCGTCACGGCGGGGAGCCCTATCTTTGCTGAGTAGTGCTGCCCCTCATCTGGCTGCCGCCATCTTCTCCCCGTGAACGGCAGGGCTATCGCATATGGAATTCCTGAGATGTCTGCCCGGCACGGACCCCCACCCCTAACCCCTCCCCACAAGGGGGAGGGAGACTTCCATTGGCGCTGACCCAGGAGAATCGCCTTCTTTTCGGCGCCAAGAAGAATTAAAGGCACGCGGCAGCATTCCCTCCCCCTTGTGGGGCAGGGGAATCGCACATGAGTACAAAGGGACTCTTGTGTGGTGTGCGGAAATCGATTCTGAAAGGACCTCTGGATGATCGGA
>NZ_JAMYMV010000112.1:0-13889 GCF_040318715.1 Mesorhizobium sp. M1050
CCTCCCCCCCTCGGCACGTGGCCTGCTGGGACGTTGTGTACTACGCCCCCCCCCCCCCCCCCCCCCCCGCCGCCCGCGGGCGGGGCGGCGGACGCCCCGCCGCCCGCGCCGCGGGCCCCCCGGCGCCCGAGCATGATGGCCACCTCTATCATTTCTGCAGTCAAGGCTGCCGCACGAAGTTCGTCGCCGAGCCGGAAAAATTCCTGACTGCCACCGATCCGGTCTGCGGCATGAGCGTCGATCGTGCGACAGCCAGGCACTTCCTCCGCCACGAAGGCCGTGGCTTCTACTTCTGCTCCGCCGGCTGCCAGGCGAAATTCGAAGCGGAGCCGCAAAAATATCTAGGCGACAGGCCGGCGCCCCAGGCGATGCCCAAGGGCACGCAATACACCTGCCCGATGCACCCCGAAATCATCCGCGACAAGCCCGGCTCCTGCCCGATCTGCGGCATGGCGCTGGAGCCGATGGGCGTGCCGACAGGCGATGAAGGGCCAAATCCCGAACTGGTCGATTTCACCAGGCGGTTCTGGGTCAGTGCCGCACTGTCTGTGCCGTTGCTGATCGTCGCCATGGCGCCGATGCTCGGCCTGACGTTCCAGGCCTTTATCGACGAGCGGACGATGGTCTGGCTGGAGCTGGCATTGGCCAGTCCCGTCGTGCTGTGGGCGGCGCTGCCCTTCTTTCATCGCGGCTGGGAGTCGATCCTCAACCGCAGCCCCAACATGTGGACCCTGATCTCGCTAGGCGTAGGTGCTGCCTATCTCTACAGCGTCGTCGCGACGCTGTTTCCGGACATTTTTCCGCATCAGTTCCGCGGCCATGGTGGTGCCGTTCCGGTCTATTTCGAGGCTGCCGCCGTCATCGTCGCGCTGGTCTTCCTTGGCCAGGTGCTGGAATTGCGAGCGCGTGAAAAGACCGGCTCGGCAATCCGTGCCTTGCTCGATCTCGCGCCCAAGACCGCGCGGCTGATCGCCGCCGACGGTTCCGAAAGCGATGTGCAGCTTGACGCGGTCAAGGCCGGCGATCGCCTGCGCATTCGTCCAGGCGACGCGGTGCCGGTCGACGGCATCGTGCTGGAGGGCCGTTCCTCGATAGACGAATCGATGATCACGGGCGAGCCGTTGCCGGTCGAAAAGACGGAAGGCGATGCCTTGATCGGCGGCACGCTCAACAAGAACGGTTCGCTGATCATGCGCGCCGAGCGGATCGGCTCCGAGACGACGCTGGCGCGCATCGTCGAGCTCGTCGCCAAGGCGCAACGCTCGCGCGCCCCGATTCAGGGGTTGGCCGATCGCGTTTCCTTCTACTTTGTCCCGGCCGTCGTCCTCATCGCGATTGCCGCTTTCGGCGCCTGGGCCATGTTTGGACCCGAGCCCAGCCTGATCTTTGCCATCGTCTCGGCGGTGTCGGTGCTGATCATCGCTTGCCCTTGTGCGCTCGGCCTCGCCACGCCGATGTCGATCATGACAGCCACCGGGCGCGGGGCGCACGCCGGCGTGCTGATCAAGGAAGCCGCAGCCCTCGAACGCTTCGCCTCCGTCGACACGCTGATCGTCGACAAGACGGGTACGCTGACCGAAGGCCGGCCGAAACTAACCGATGTCGTTGCGGCAAAGGGCTTTTCCGAAGACGAATTGCTGGCGCTTGCCGCAGGCTTGGAAAAAGGCTCGGAGCATCCGCTGGCCGAAGCCATCGTCGAAGGCGCCGCCGCGCGCGGCGTAGCCGTCGCCGATGCCAGCGGCTTCGAGGCGGTCACCGGCAAGGGCGTCTCCGGCACCGTATCGGGAAAGAAGGTCGCGCTCGGCAACGCCGCGATGATGGCCGATCTCGGCATCGACACCGCATCCATCTCGGCTCAGGCCGAGACGCTGCAGACGGAAGGCAAGACGGCGATGTTCGTCGCCGTCGGCAAGAAACTGGGCGGCATTGTCGCTGTCGCCGATCCGGTCAAGACGACCACAGCCGAGGCGATCAAGGCGCTGCATGGCAGCGGCCTGAGGATCATCATGGCGACCGGCGACAATGAGCGTACGGCCAACGCCATTGCCAGGAGCCTCGGCATCGACGAGGTTCGCGCCGGCCTGTTGCCGGAACAGAAGGCAGGGCTCGTCGAGGAACTGCGCGCAAAAGGCGCGGGCGTCGCCATGGCCGGCGACGGCGTCAACGACGCACCCGCGCTTGCCGCTGCCGATGTCGGCATCGCCATGGGCACCGGCGCCGATGTCGCCGTCGAAAGCGCCGGCATCACCTTGGTCAAGGGCGACCTCAATGGCATCGTGCGGGCCCGCACGCTGGCCCAGGCGACGATCCGCAACATCCGCCAGAACCTGTTCTTTGCCTTCCTCTACAACGTGCTTGGCGTGCCGGTCGCTGCGGGCGTGCTCTATCCGCTCACTGGCACGCTCTTGTCGCCCATGCTGGCGGCGGCGGCGATGAGCCTGTCCTCGGTGTCGGTGATATCAAACGCCCTACGGCTCAGAACATTGAAACTCTGATCCAAGCCCCCAAATACGAAACGCAATCAACAGGAGACCATGAATGACCTTGGCTAAGAAAATCGTGCTTTTGCTGATGGCGGCCGGAATGCTGGTTGCCGTCTTCCTCGAAAGCGTTCCGGCGCAGAGCGAAGAGATGAAACACGACATGGGCGCCATGGCGACGGACGCGACCAGCCCTTCGACGGAAGGCTACAGGGCGGCGATGGACAAGATGCACACCGACATGATGGCGTCCGAGTACACCGGCAATGCCGACGTCGATTTCGTCAAGGGCATGATCCCACATCATCAGGGTGCGATCGACATGGCCAAGGTCGTGCTTGCCAATGGCAAGGATCCGGAAATCCGCGAGCTCGCCGAAGGCGTCATCGCGGCTCAGCAAGCCGAGATCAAGCAGATGCAGGCATGGCTCGCCGCCCACCCGGTGAAGTAAGCTTCAGGCAATCGCCACGGCAATCGAGAACGCCTCTGGATTTCTCGCCCAGCCTGTGATGCGATCCGGCCCCACTGGAGCTTGTCATGCCATCCATCATCAGAACCACCAAGCTGCCGTCTGGCGAAGCCGTTCAGGTGCTTGGTCAGGGGACATGGAAGATGGGTGAGGATATCAGCCGCCGCACCGATGAAGTGAATGCTCTCAAGCTCGGCCTCGACCTCGGCATAACACTGATCGACACCGCTGAAATGTATGCCGGCGGCCGCGCCGAGGAGGTGGTGGCCGAGGCTATTGCCGGGCGCCGCGACGAGACCTTCCTGGTTTCAAAGGTTCTACCGTCAAACGCGTCGCGCGAGGGCGTGCAGCGCGCCTGCGAAAACAGCCTGAAACACCTGCGCACCGACCGCATCGATCTTTATTTGCTGCATTGGCCCGGCGGCGTGCCATTGACCGAGACGGTCGCGGCCTTCGAGGCCTTGAAAAAGGACGGCAAGATCCGCCACTGGGGCGTCAGCAATTTCGACGTCGACGAGATGGAAGAGCTGGTCGGCCTGCCAGATGGCGGCAACGTCCAGACAAACCAGGTGCTCTACAATCTGGTCCGGCGTGGCCTCGAATTCGATCTCGCCCCCTGGAGTCGGCAGCGCGGCATCCCTTTGATGGCCTATTCGCCGGTCGAGCAGGGCGCGCTGGCGCGCAATGCCCGGCTCGACGCAATTGCCGCCCGCCACAACGCCACGGCCGCACAGATCGCCTTGGCCTGGGTGATGCACCAGGAGGGCGTCATCGCCATTCCGAAAGCCAGCCGCCAGCAGCACGTCCGCCAGAATGTCGCTGCACTCGACATCAAGCTTACGGGCGAAGATCTCGCCGATCTCGACCGCGCCTTCCCGCCGCCGACGCGCAAGCGCGGCCTGGAGATGATCTGACTACTTGCCCGCCAGCCCCTTCAGCCGGTAAAGCGCTTCCAGCGCCTCCCTTGGCGTCATCTCGTCAGGATTGATCTCGCCCAGCGCTGCACCCAGCGCATCACTTTTCACCGGCTTCGGCGCTTCGCGCTTCACCGCCACCGAAAACAGCGGCAGGTCGTCGACCAGCCGGTTGGTCTTGCCTGAGACCTCGCCTTCTTCGAGCTGGTGCAGCACTTCCTTGGCCCGGTCGACCACCGCCTCCGGCAGGCCGGCCAGCCGCGCCACCTGCACGCCGTAGGAGCGGTCGGCCGCACCCTTGCCGACCTCGTGCAGGAAGACGACGTCGTTTTCCCATTCCTTGACCCGCATGGTGACGTTGTGCAATCGCGCCAGCTTGCCGGCGAGCGACGTCATCTCGTGGAAATGGGTGGCGAAGATTGCCCGGCAGCGGTTTTTCTCGTGCAGGTATTCGACGGCCGCCCAGGCGATCGACAGGCCGTCGAAAGTGGCGGTGCCGCGGCCGATCTCGTCGAGGATGACCAGCGCGCGCTCCCCGGCCTGGTTGAGGATCGCCGCCGTTTCGACCATCTCGACCATGAAGGTCGAGCGGCCGCGCGCCAGATCGTCCGAGGCGCCGACGCGCGAGAACAGCCGGTCGACGACGCCCACATGTGCCGATGTCGCCGGCACGAAGGAGCCGGTCTGGGCCAGGATGGCGATCAGCGCGTTCTGCCTCAGGAACGTCGACTTGCCGCCCATGTTGGGGCCGGTCAAAAGCCAGATCGCGCCGTTCCTGGCACTGCCTTCCGGCGACAAATCGCAGTCGTTGGCGACGAACGGGCCTTCGCCGGAGCGGCGCAGCGCCTGCTCGACCACCGGATGCCGCCCGCCCGTAATCTCGAAAGCCAAGCTCGAATCCACCACCGGCCGGCACCAGGCTTCGCTTTCCGACAAAAGCGCGAGTGCCGCCGACACGTCGAGCACGGCCAGCGCATCGGCGCCGGCGCGGATCTTTTCCGCCTCGCCGACCGCTTCCGCCGTCAGCGCGTCGAAGGCGGCTAGCTCGATGCTGAGCGCCCGGTCTGCGGCATTGGCGATCTTGGTCTCCAGTTCGGCGAGTTCGGTCGTGGTGAAGCGCATGGCGTTGGCCATGGTCTGCCGGTGGATGAAGCGCGCCTTGGCGCCGTCGCTGCCGGTCATGATCGCGTGGTGATTGGCGGTCACCTCGATGTAGTAGCCAAGCACATTGTTGTGCCGGATCTTCAGCGAGCGGATGCCGGTCTCTTCGATCAGCGAGCGCTCGAGCCCGGCGATCACCTTTCGCGATTCGTCGCGCAGCGCCCGCATCTCGTCGAGATCGGCATGGTAGCCGCCGCGCACGAAGCCGCCATCGCGCTTGAGCAGCGGCAGCTCGTCGCCAAGCGCCTGCGTCAGATGCTGGGCCAGCGCTCGGGGCAGCGCCTGAATGGCGGCCAGTGCCGCGGTGAGCTCCTGGGGCAGGGCGGTCGCGGCAAAGATCTCGGCGATCGCGCCGGCCGCTTCGAAACCGGCGCGTAGTGCGCCGAGATCGCGCGGTCCGCCCCGGTTGAGCGCCAGCCTCGACAGTGCGCGCGGCATGTCGGCAACGCTCTTCAGGCTCGATCGCACCGCCTGGCAGAGCCGCGTTTCGGAGCGGAAGAACGACACTGAATCCAGCCTGGCGCCGATCGCGGCAGGGTCTGTCAGCGGCGCCATCAGCCGGTCGGCGAGCAGCCTTGCGCCGCCGCCGGTCACCGTACGGTCGATCGCCTTGAACAGCGAGCCCTCGCGGCTGCCGGACAGCGTGCGCAGCAGTTCCAGATTGCCGCGTGTCGCCGGATCGATGAACAGGGTCGAACCCTGCTCCTCACGCTCCGGCCGCGACAGCGGTGGCCGCTCGGCCTTCTGCGTCTTTTCGACATAGGCAATGGCGCCCGAGATCGCCGACAGTTCGGCGCGCGAAAAGGCGCCAAAGGAATCCGGCGTCGCCACGTCGAAGAAGCGAGCGATGCGCCCGGTGGCCGAGGCCGAATCGAACAGCGACGGCGGCTGCGGGCTGGCGACGCGGCCGAGCACGTCGAACACAGGCTTCAGTTCCGGATCGTAAAACACTGGTTCGGCGACGATCAGCTCACGCGGATCGACACGGAAGATGTCGGCCAGCAGCCGGTCGGCGGTTGTGTCGGTGACGCGGAAGGCGCCGGTCGAGATGTCGATCCAGGCCAGCGCAAAGGCGTGATCGGTCCCGCCACCCTTCACCCGCCCCAGGGCCATCAGAAAGCTCGATTCCGACGGTGCCAGCAATTTGTCCTCGGTGATGGTGCCAGGCGTCACCAACCGCACCACGTCGCGGCGCACCACGGATTTCGAGCCGCGTTTCTTCGCCTCGGCCGGATCCTCGATCTGCTCGCAGACGGCAACGCGAAATCCCTGGCCGATCAGCTTCTGCAGATAATCGTCGGCCGCATGCACCGGCACGCCACACATTGGAATGTCGAGCCCTTGATACTTGCCGCGCTTGGTCAGCACGATGCCCAGCGCCCGGCTCGCCTTCTCGGCGTCGTCGAAGAACAGCTCGTAGAAATCGCCCATGCGGTAGAACAGCAGCGAATCCGGGTTCGCCGCCTTGATCTCGATGAACTGCTCTATCATCGGCGTGGCGCCGGCGGTCGGCAACGGCGTCATGGCCTCGGGGGCGTCCGGCTCGTTCGGAGTATGCATGTTCATGCACGGCACGCTAGCAGATGTGATCGCGCGGTTTAATGCCGGGGCTTCGAAAAACAGGGGACGACCGGGCTGCCGGGTGTTCGCAATTTCCCGGACGATCCGCGATTCCCAAGCGCTGGCGGTTTACACGCGGCGGCGCGTGGTCTTAATTCGAATCGAAACAAAGCACCCGCCTCAACGAGGTGCTGCACCGGCGAGGAAATCAAGCACATCATGGCCAGGAAAACCGAGAACAACGGTCCGTCCGTCAGCGCGCAGGAAGCGCTCGAATTCCACGCCATGGGCCGCCCCGGCAAGCTGGAAGTCGTCGCCACCAAGCCGATGGCGACGCAGCGCGATCTGAGCCTCGCCTATTCGCCTGGTGTCGCGGTTCCGGTTCTCGCCATCGCCGAGGACCCCAGCCGCGCCTTCGACTACACGACGCGCGGCAACATGGTCGCCGTCATCTCCAACGGCACTGCCATTCTCGGCCTCGGTAATCTCGGCGCGCTGGCCTCCAAGCCGGTGATGGAAGGCAAGGCGGTGCTGTTCAAGCGCTTCGCCGATGTCGATTCCATCGATCTTGAGGTCGATACCGAGGACGCCGACGAGTTCATCAACTGCGTGCGCTTCCTCGGCCCGTCCTTCGGCGGCATCAATCTCGAGGACATCAAGGCGCCTGAGTGTTTCATCATCGAGCAGCGGCTGCGCGAATTGATGGACATCCCGGTCTTTCACGACGATCAGCACGGCACGGCCATCATCTCGTCCGCCGGCCTGATCAACGCGCTGGAGGTCACCGGCCGCGACATGAAGACCACGAAGATGGTCTGCAACGGCGCCGGTGCCGCCGGCATCGCTTGCATCGAATTGATGAAGGCGATGGGCTTCACGCCCGAAAACATCATTTTGTGCGACACCAAGGGCGTGGTCTTTCAAGGCCGCACCGAAGGCATGAACCAGTGGAAATCGGCGCATGCGGTCAAGACCGAGGCACGCAGCCTCGCCGAGGCGCTCGACGGCGCCGATGTCTTCCTTGGCCTTTCCGCCAAGGGTGCGCTGACCACCGCAATGTTGCGGTCCATGGCCAAGAACCCGATCATTTTCGCCATGGCCAATCCCGATCCGGAGATCACACCGGAGGAAGTGGCCGAGATTCGGACCGACGCCATCATGGCGACCGGGCGTTCCGACTATCCTAACCAGGTCAACAACGTGCTCGGCTTCCCCTACATCTTCCGCGGTGCGCTGGATGTCAGGGCCACCACCATCAATGACGACATGAAGATCGCCGCCGCCCAGGCGCTTGCGGCGCTTGCGCGCCAGGATGTGCCCGACGACGTCGCCGCTGCCTATCAGGGCAACCGGCCGAAATTCGGCCCCAACTACATCATCCCGGTGCCGTTCGACCCGCGCCTGATCTCGGCCATTCCGATAGCGGTGGCCAAGGCGGCGATGGATTCAGGCGTCGCTCGCAAGCCGATCCTCGATCTCGACCGCTACGCGCAGGAACTGTCAGCCCGCCGCGACCCGATCGCCTCGACCTTGCAGCGCATCTACGACCGTGTGCGCCGCCAGCCCAAGCGCATCGTCTTCGCCGAGGGCGAGGAGGAACAGGTGATGCGCGCCGCCGTCTCCTATGTGAACCAGAAGCTCGGCACCGCCATCCTGCTTGGTCGCGACGACGTCATCAAGGACAACGCCAGGCTCGCCGGTATCGACCTCAACAAGCAAGGCATCGAGATCATCAATGCACGGCTGTCGCGCCGCAACGGCATCTACACCGATTACCTCTACGAACGCATGCAGCGCAAAGGCTTCCTGTTCCGCGACTGCCAGCGACTGATCAACAACGACCGCAACCACTTCGCCGCCTGCATGGTGGCGTTGGGCGATGCCGACGGTATCGTCACGGGCGTGACCCGCAACTATTCCACCGCGCTCGACGACATCCGTCGCGTCATCGATGCCAGGCCCGGCCACCGCGTCATCGGCGTCTCGATCGTGCTGGCGCGGGGCAAGACCGTGCTGGTCGCCGATACCGCCGTGCACGATATGCCGAACGCCGAGCAGATCGCCGACATCGCCGAGGAGGCGGCAGGCTTCGCCCGCCGCATGGGCTATGAGCCGAGGCTTGCCATGCTTGCCTATTCGACCTTCGGCCATCCGCAGGGCGAGCGCTCCGAACGCGTCCAGGAAGCCGTGCGCATCCTCGACAAGCGCCGCGTCGATTTCGAATATGACGGCGAAATGGCGGCCGATGTCGCGCTCAACGCCCGCGCCATGGCGCAATACCCGTTCATACGGCTGACCGGTCCGGCCAATGTGCTGATCATGCCGGCGTTCCACTCGGCCTCGATCTCGACCAAGATGCTGCAGGAACTCGGCGGCTCGACGGTGATCGGCCCGCTGCTGGTCGGGCTGAACAAGCCTGTGCAGATAGTGTCTCTGAACGCCAAGGACAGCGATATCGTCAACATGGCGGCGATCGCGGCTTATACGGCGGGGGCTTGAGAAATGGCTCTATGAGAGCAATTGGGGGGCAAGCTTCCGTCCCCTAGTGCATGTGATTGTTGGACAGCCTATGTGGAGCCATGTCAAAATCAGCGCAGGCCGAAACGAAGGGGCGACTGTGAACCAAGAGCTTTCAAGGAGGCTTCAGTTTTTTTTGGAACGTGGTGTTTCTGGAAGGAGCACTCAGTCGGCTCCTGGACTGGCTATCGGATCGCTGCGAGGCCCGGTTCGAGAAGACAACCAAGACCGTGCTGCTGTCGCATACATGGTTTCTAAAAGCGGTGCTGCTGCCTTGGTAGGAGTTGTCTGCGACGGGATGGGAGGTATGGCGGAAGGTGGCGTTGCGGCCACGCTTGCAACTAGCGAGTTTTTGGCAGCGCTGGTTTCTAATCTTGACAATCTCTCGCCGCCTGTAATCTCCGTTGCTGTGCGAAACGCCAATGATGCAGTCTATCGCCAGTTGGGCGGAAATGGAGGTACAACACTTACAGCTTTGGTTGCATTAGGTACAGGTCATAGTTGGGCAGTCCACGTTGGAGATAGCCGCCTATATTCAGTCGACGACACTGATGGGTTGGTTCTTCTCACTAGGGACGATACTATTGAAGGCGTGGTCAAAGGTTCGCAGGCCGACGAGGACTCTCTCGACAGTCGCCTGCTGCAGTTTATTGGAATCGGCGATTCTATTGATCCTCACATTTTTCCTGTCGAGGGGCAGGTTAGAAAGCGCTTCTTGCTAACCTCAGATGGAGCTCACAGTCTGGGGAGAAAGATCCTTGAGGGAATTTTTCGGAATACTCGTGGGGCTGTCGATGCGGTAAGGAGGCTCACCTACATCGCAGACGCAACCAACGTTGCAGACAATGCTACAGCCGTCGCGCTATCAATGGCCGATTTTTCTCCCGTGCCGCAGTTTCACAGTGGATCAACGTTGATGGTTTGGAGTCCCTCAGGTGCACTCGAAATCTGGCTGCAAGGCGGTGGGGCTGACTCCACAGACAGCCCGATTAAGCGAGTCGCTAGTGGCCATCCAGCACCAAAACGTGAAAAGTCTTCCAAGCCGAAGCCCAGGGCTGGATCAAAACGCAACGTGCGTGAAAAAGTAAAAGATTTCAAAGAAAAGCCTAAATCTCAGCGACCTCAGCTTAGTATCAAATTTGGAGGTGACGGGAGCAGTTCGGATGATTAGTCTGCCACCAAGGTACGTCAAAGTACTAAAGGTGCTCGCTGGCGGCGGAATGTCAGATACCTGCCTGTGCGAAGATTCTCATCTTCAGCGCCGTGTGGTTATTAAGGGGCTTAAGCCGGGAATTGAAAAGCATCGTTTGATGGATGAGCTGGCAGCCCTCTCAGCCATTCGATCTAAGTACGTCGTTCAGGTCTTAGACGTCATCTATGACGGCGGTGAAATTGTTGGTCTTGTCGAAGAGTTCATTGACGGCCCTGACCTTGCGCCGCTCCCTGCGCCTATTGATATGACGGCGGCTTTGAGGGCGCTTTACCCGATGTTCGCGGGTATTGCAGAGGTTCATGCCCACAGCCGACTGCACCGTGACCTCAAGCCCGAGAACATGAAATTTGACGGTGCCGGAGTCCTTAAACTCTTCGATTTCGGTTTGGCGAAATTGGCAACCGATGCGAAAACGCAAGTGCTCTACTATACAAAGGGGTACGCAGCGCCAGAGATATTTCAGACTGATGCGTCGGGTAATCACAACTTCACCACCGCAGTTGACGTGTTCGCGATCGGGGTTTCGTCCCTGTGGCTTCTTGGTGGCGGCAAGATACCGGCGGAATTGTACCACGTCCCGCCGACGCTCCCTTGTTGTGATTTCGCCGCGCTGGGCATCGTGTTTCCGCCGAGTATCGTGGCAGTTATGAATCGGACGGTCGCTAAAAATCCGAAGGATAGGCCGAGTGCAGAAGAGGTTAGACTAGAAATTTCGCGACAACTATTGTTTGATAAACATAGGATGCTAATCACAAACGGTGCACAAGTTCATAGTTTGAGTTCTCTGTCGAGAAATGTTAGGTTAACCGTTGGTTCTGATACGGTAAGCCTAAAATATGATGGGTATGACTTCTCGGTTACGGCCGTTTCAGGGCATGTACGACGAAATAATAAGCAGATGATTGTTGGAGATAAACTCATCGGCGCGTCCGTGATAGTGCTTGGCGCCCCGAATGGGTACAGAACCTCTATAACTGCCGATGTTTCTCATCCGGAGGTTGTCCTATGAATGGCCCACTTACGGCGGACACGCCTCCGATAGGAGGGCGATACCAGACGAAGTCATGGATTAACGCGGGGGGCATGCAGCATGTTTACCTTGCCGAAGATAAGCTCTTTGGCCGAGAGGTTGCACTCAAGACCCCGAAGGATGATGCCGGCGCGAAGCGTTTCAGGCAATCCGCAGTTGTAAGCGCAAAGGTGAATCAAGAAAATGTAGCTAAGACATTGGATTACCTTGAAGAACCGGATGGTCGAGCATTCTTGGTGGAAGAACTGGTTCACGGGGCTGATCTAGAGACGGTGATGTCAATCTACTTGCCATTCTTGCCGCCGACTACGTGTGCAAGGTTGATGCATCAGCTGGCAAAGGGGTTGGCCGCGTCTCATTCAGCAAAAGTTGTTCATCGTGACCTCAAGCCAAGCAACATTATGATCGTGGGCGGCTGGAAATTTGAGGGAGCTAAAATCACGGATTTTGGTATAGCAAAATTGGCGGAAGATGAGATAGGCGCTTGGGCTGGGTCTCAGGGTACAACGCAATCAAAAACCGTCCTGGGAGCAATTCCCTACATGTCTCCGGAGAGCATAAACGATTTCAAGGTGGCAACCATGCCATCTGATGTGTGGTCAATTGCTGCTATAATATATCGGCTTCTCTCGGGAGCGCCGCCTTTTGGAACTGGTCTGAAGTCGATACCAAAGATAATTGATGCCGTGGCGCCTGAGCTTCCTCAACAAGTTCGCCCTGTCCAGTTTCTGGAACTTGGAAGGCAGCTTTTTGAAATAGTAATTAGTTGTTTAAATAAAGATCCGTCCAAACGCCCAACTGCGGAAGAGCTGGTGAAACATTGCGAGGCGCTGTGTTACTCCTTGGACCCCTATGAGTTAGGTGTCATTAGCAAGCTTAATAATAGTGCGACTGGATTCATACACGCAGACCACGGCAAAGATTTAATGTATCACAAAGCTAATTTCTATGGCGGGGGAGGCGTATCCGTTGGAAAGCGAATTTGGTTCGCTCGGGCTCCTGGGCTCGGCAACGACCGCGCGTTTCCCATTGTCTACTTAAACACCAAGAAATAGGCGGTGCCAGCTACTGCCTACCAGTTGTCGAACGATAGATCCGCCAACTGGCCGCTGGCCAGCAGATCCTGCGCCATGAGGTGGTCGATCAACGCCACGCCACCGCTATTGGCCGCCTCACAGGATTAGAGTGGGGCGTGGCAGACAAGATCAGACTCGAGTCCCTGTGCCGGCAGTCGCGTGACGTCGAATCGGTCAAAGTGCGGATAACCCACCTCTGCCCATAAGAGATTGATAAGATTCAGCTGATATAGGGGATGTCCTGCCGACGTGCCGTGATGGCATCTACGGCTCGCTCAGACCGCCAAAACGGGGGTGCGGCCATGAAGCATGATCGAGTTCCAGCATCGGTGGTCGGCGAGGGGGCCTATCAGGACGAACGCCTGGATGCGCTTCTCAGCATCACCGGCCGCATGGACGGCTATCTCTACCGCTGTCGCAATGATGCGTCCTACACCATGCTCTACATCAGCGACGGCATTTTCACCGTCAGCGGTTATTGGCCGAGCGATTTCATTCACAACGCGGTGCGCGACTATGTCTCGGCCATCCATCCGGATGATCTCGCCGCCGTTTATGCCGCCGTCGACGGCGCGCTCGAGGCGCGCTGCAACTGGAACGTCGACTATCGCATCGTCCCGCAGGTCGGCGAACCGCTATGGGTGCGCGAGATCGGCGGCGGTGTCTGGGACGACACCGGGAAACTCGAATTCCTGGAAGGCTTCGTCGTCGACATCAGCGACCGCAAGGTTGTCGAGGACCTCAATTCCCAGCTGCTGCTGGATCTGAAGGCAGCCAACGAGGAACTGTCCGTGCAAAAGCGGGAGATCGAACTGGCGAAGCTGCAGAGCGACCATTCGGCCAACCACGATGCATTGACCGACTTGCCCAACCGGCGCGCCTTCCACGATGAACTGAAATCGGTGGTCGCCCGCTGTGGCGCCACCGGCGAGGCGGCCGGTCTTCTGTTCATCGACCTCGACCGGTTCAAGCAAGTCAACGACACGCTCGGCCACGAGGCCGGCGACGCACTGCTGCAGCGCGTATCGAAGAACCTTCGCTCCATCTTGCGCAGTGACGATTTCGTGGCGCGGCTTGGTGGCGATGAGTTCGCCTTCCTGTTTTCGGGAGAGCCGGATCTCGCGCGGCAAAAGGCGGTGCGGGTCGCCGAGCGCATCCTGGAAAGGCTGCAGATCAAAATCCCGGCGCCGGATAGCGCCATCCAGATCGGCTGCACCGTCGGTATCGCCATGTATCCTGTGGACGCCGCCGATTCGGATGCCTTGGTCGCGCTCGCCGACCGGCTGATGTATATCGGCAAAAGAAATGGCCGCAACCGATTGGTCACTGCCAGGGAACTGACTTCGCAAGAACAGTCCGGATCTCGCCAGCCGATTCGCAAGACCGCCTAGAGCGGAATGAATTGAGGCTGAATCGGCGTGGGATTCCCTTAGGCGTGCAAATCTGATTCAACCTTCATGCTGGGCAAG
>NZ_JAMYMV010000113.1:0-13659 GCF_040318715.1 Mesorhizobium sp. M1050
ACGATGCGCCGGTGATCGACCTGAACGGCGCCGGCGCCGGCAATGACGCGACGGCTTCGTTCACGGAACAGACGCCGCTGGTGATCGCGCCTTTGGCGACGGTGACCGACGTCGACTCGGCGAACCTGACGTCTCTGACGGCGACGCTGACGGCGCGGCCCGATGGCAACGGGGTTGAATCCCTGTCGCTGAACGCCAGCGCCACGGCGGCCGCAAGCGGACTGACGGTGCTCTACACCGCAAGCACCGGCGTTCTGTCGATCACCGGCTCGGCTTCACAGGCCACCTACCAGACGATCCTCGACGGCATCGTCTACAACAACACCAGCGACACGCCGACGACGGCGGCGCGGACGGTGAATGTCGTTTCCAGCGACGGCACCGATAGCAGCGTCTCGCATAGCGTCACGATCAGCGTCACGCCGGTCAACGATGCGCCGGTGATAGATCTCAATGGCGCGCTGGCAGGAACATCCACTAGCATCAACTATACGGCCGGATCTGCTGCCGCCGCCATCGCTCCTTCGGCAACTGTGACGGACGTGGACTCGGTCGACTTCAACAGCGGCTCGCTGACCGTTGCCTTTACGGCCAACGGCGCATCGACCGATCAGTTGACGATCCAGAACCAGGGCGTCGCAGCCGGCCAGATCGGTGTCAGCGGCAGCAACGTCACCTTTGGCGGCACTGTCATTGGAACGTTCACCGGCGGCACAAACGGAACGAACCTGGTCGTCACCTTCAATGCCGCCGCCACGCAAGCAGCGACGCAGGCGCTGGCGGATCATATTCTCTATTCGAACGCGAGCGGTGCCACGACGACAAAAACTGTGACCTATACGCTGGTGGACGGAGACGGAGGTACCGACACCGGCACAGCCACTGCGACGATCAATGTGACGGGTGGCGGTCAGGCCCCAATCGTGGACCTCAATGGACCCGGCGCTGGAAACGACGCGACTGCTAGCTATCCGACGGGCTCCAATCAGTTGGTGCTCGTACCGGCGGCAACGGTATCGGATGTCGATTCGTCGAACATCGCGTCGATGACGATCACCTTGACGAATCCGCAAGACAACTCTTCAGGCGCCGGCGGTGTTAGGGAAATTCTTTCACTGAACGCAGCAGCAACTGCCGCAGCCGCCGGGCTGACGGTCAGTTTCACATCCAGCGTCGCAAATAACACCGACCCAGTAACGTTGTCGATCACAGGTTCCGCCACCAAGGCGATCTACCAGACAATTCTCGATGGAGTGCAGTACACAGACACGAAGAACGGGAACCACAGCTCTACCGCAAGGATAGTGACAGTTGTGGTCAATGACGGAACGACAAACAGCGTGTCGCACACCGTGACGATCAGCGTCGCGGCGCCAGCTGGCGTCGCTGGTGAGCCGATCAATCTTGCGCTCGCCAATCCGTCGGCAAGCACGAGCGATCAGGTGTCGGTAACTATCACTGGCGCACCTGCGGACTGGACGATCAACGGTGCAACGAAGAACGCCGACGGCAGTTGGACTGCGCACACGTCAGACCCGAGTTCGCTGACGGTGATGACGCCTGACACTTTTACCGGCGCCGCGGTTCTCACCGTCACACAGACTTGGACCAACCAAGACGGAAGCGCGGGACGGGCAATCATCCTTGACAACGTCGAAGTCTTCGCACCGGCCTCGCCCATCTTCGCCGTATCGGCCGAAGATCATCTGACCGGCTCGACCGGTGCCGATCTCTTCGTCTTCGGCCAGCCGATCTCGGCGGACACGCTGCACAATTTCGATGTTGGGGCGGACAAGATCGACCTGATCGGCTTTGCCGGCGTCAACGGCTTCGCCGATCTCGCCATCGCCGACGATGGCAGCGGCAGTGCCCTGATCTCCGTCGGCGCCGGTGAGACGATCACCGTGCATGGCGTCTCGGCCTCCGAACTCGGCGCCGGCAACTTCCTCTTCAACCAGGAGCCGGTCACCCACAATGCCGGCACGATGTCGATCGGCGACGACGCGATCATGCCGCTCGGCGGCACGATCGACAACACAGGTACGATCGCGCTCAACGGTGCGGGCTCGACCACGCAGCTCGAGGTGATCGCCAGCGGCATCACGCTGCAAGGTGGTGGACAGATCGTCCTATCGGACAGCGATGCGAACGTGATCTCCGGCGCGGCCGCCGATAACACCTTTACCAATGTCGACAACACCATCTCCGGCGCCGGCCAACTGGGTGGCGGTTCCCTATCCCTGAACAACCAGGGCACAATTATCGCCACCGGCTCCCACGCGCTGGTCATCGACACCGGAGGCAGCACTGTCGTCAACTCGGGAACGCTGGAGGCGACGGGGTCGGGTGGCCTGACAATCAACGGTGCGCTCGCCAATACCGGACTGATCTGGGCCAATGGCGGCGACATCGAGATAGGGGGTCAGGTTACCGGAGACGGCGATGCCATCATCGGAAACATGTCGCAGCTGGAGTTTCACGCCGCCTCTTCCACCGACGTCATTTTCGCGGCGGATGCTGCCGGCACATTGCAGCTGGACGATTCATTCGATTTCAGCGGAAGCATCGCCGGCATCACCAATGATGACAAGGTGGACCTCGGAGACATCTTGTTCGGCACAGGAACATCCGCAGTCTATCAGGCCAATCAGGACGGAAGTGGAGGAACGCTGGTCGTTTCGGATGGCACTCATGACGCCACGCTGCACCTGGTCGGCGCTTACGATGCGAACAGCTTCACATTAGCCGACGATGGCACTGGCCGGACCGTGATTGGCTATCATCCGGCGGATGGCTTCCACTTCGTCTGACCGTTGAAGGGCCGTAGGGACCAATGCGAAACGGGCGCCGGATTGATCCAGCGCCCGCTTCGCATCTGAACTTCCGACAGTCACGAGAGACCAGGCGGGCCTATCTCTCCCGGAAGGCGCGCTGGAACGAATCCACCAGGGGCCTGGTCAGATAAGCCAGGAACGTTCGTTCGCCGGTTGAAATGAATGTTTCGACCGGCATACCCGGATAGATCTGCTCGGACTTGACCTGCGGTGGCAGCTTGTCGGTCATTTTAAGCCGGACTATGAAGTAAGGCAGTCCCGTGCTGGGTGTAGTCAGCCGATCCGCCGAAATATAGAATACCTTTCCGGACACCTTTGGTGTTGTTCGCGCGTTGAGCGCTGTAAACATCATATTTGCGTCCTGTCCGACCCGGATCGAATCGATGTCTTCGGGCTTGATCCTGGCCTCGACGATGAGCTCGTTCGTGGTCGGCAGAAGCTCCATCGCCACCTCTCCAGCACGGATGACGCTGCCTTCGGAATTGTACAGCGAGCGGACGATAATGCCGTCAACAGGCGCCCGGATGATCGTTCGGTCGAGGACCGATCGGCCAGCGTTGATTTGTTCCTCGAGATCCGCCACCTGCGCCCGTGCTTTGTTCAATTCCGTGACGGCATCCTCGACCCGGCTTGTTGTGAGCCGTTCAATCTGCTGACGCGCTTCCACCGTCTGGGTCGCCGAGGTGGCGATCTGCGCTTCCAGAGATCCTGCCTGGCCTACCAAGTCGGCGGTGCTGCGTAGGAGATCGGTGTATTCCGAACGATTTGTGAGTCCCTTTTTTAGCAGGTCTTTTTTTCTTTCCGTCTCCTCGTTGACGATCGCAAGCTGATTTTCCGCTGCCTCCTTTTGAGCCCTTAGCCCGACAACGGCGTCCTGAAGTGCTGCCACCCTTTGATTCAGAATGCCCTGTTCCGCGCCATAACGCGCTAGCCGCGCCTCAAATTCCTTGTTTTGCTCGCCGAAGACACCGCTATATTCGGAAGCGCCTGAATAGGCTCCTAGGTCACTGGGCAGGACGATTTTCTCCTGGCCGTCTCGCTCTGCTTCGAGCCGCGCAATTTCCGCTTTTTGTGCAACCCACTGCTTGAGAACGCGGTTGAGCTGGGACTGCGCCACCGTCGGATCGAGCACGATCAAGGCCTGGCCTCTTAAGACCCTGTCGCCCTCCCGGACTTTGATGCTTCTGACCACACCTCCTTCGAGATGCTGGATCATGACATTCTGCCCAGCTGCTGCGACCACTCCTGGCGCGATCGTTGCTCCCGCAATCGGTGCAGTGGCTGCCCAGAATCCGAAGCCGGCCAAGAAAACGGCCACGCTTCCATACCCGGCCAGCGTGATCCGATTTGTGCGTGTATCGACGTTGCGTTGCCAACGATAAGTCTTGGCGCCCGCCTGGGTCATTTGGCTATGAACCGTCATTAGCGGCCTTTACCTCCACGCGAGCAGTTGACGGGAATGGCACCACTCCTTCATGCGACTGAGCGGCTGCGGCCGCAGCCGCTTGGCCCCGCCGCTGGGCAAGTTGGTCGAGCACGTCCTTGGTCGAACCGTAAATCTCGACCTGGCCATTGCGCAGCATGAGGATGCGATCGCATTTGGAAGCGAGAGAGGGTCGGTGGGTGATGACGAGCACAGTCGTCTTCCGCGAACGCGCCTGACTGATCGCCCGCTCGAGCGCGGCTTCGCCGTCGGAATCGAGATTTGCATTGGGCTCGTCGAGAACCAGGACTTTTGGATCGCCGTAAAAGGCGCGCGCAAGCCCAATGCGCTGACGCTCGCCACCCGAGAGGCGAACGCCAGCAGGGCCGATCACCGTCGAATATCCATTCCTCTGCCCCAGGACGAGGTCATGTACTTGCGCCTGCTGGGCCGCTTGGACTAACTTTTCATCAGCTGCGTCCGGCTCAAAGCGCGCGATGTTCTGGGCAATGGTTCCGGGGAAGAGTTCAACATCCTGCGGAAGATAGCCAATATGTCGGCCGAGCTCCTCCGGATCCCAGTTTCGAATATCGCCGCCATCGATACGGATTGCGCCAGAGTGGGGCTCGATGGCACCGACGATGAGTCGCGCCAGCGTCGATTTTCCAGCCTGGCTCGGGCCGACGATGGCGACTGTTTCGCCAGCGGCGACTTCAAAGGTCACCCGCTTTATCAGCGGCAGTGACCCGTCGGCCGAACCTGGAAGGTGATAGACAACCTGATCCGCGCTCAACGCCCCTTGGGGCGTTGGCAATGCAACAATTTCGTTTGGGCCTAACCTTGATTGGGCAGCTGAAAGCCGCTTCCATGCAAGATTGGCATCGATGATCTGCCGCCAGCTCCCAATGATCTGATCAAGAGGCTGCAGCGCGCGCGCCGAAATCATCGAGGACGCAAATATCATACCGGCGGTGATCTGGTTGTGCAGAACCAGATATGCGCCGATACCCAATATCGCAATCTGCAGTATCGATCGCGTGGTGCGGGAGACACCGCCGTAAAATGCGTTAACGCGGGCGAGCCCATCCGAGGCGTGCAGAGAGCCGGAGAAACGGATCCCCCAGAACTCAATTGCATTGGACACCATGCCGAGTGCCCGGACTGTTTCGAAGTTTCGGGCGAAGGCCTGCGCCGAATTCATTGCCGCGCCAAGATTCTCGGCCGCCTCCTGGCCAGGTCGCGAACTTGCAACCTGGTTCATCACGGCGATGGAAACCATGAGAATCGCCCCGATGACCGTTACAAGAAACAGTAACGGGTGGATGAAATAAAGCAGCCCCACGAAGATTGGCCCAAAAGGGAGATCGAAGAGAAAGAAAATGGTTCGCGAGGCGATAAATCCTCGCAGGGTGGCCAAGTCACGCAAGGCTTGCACGTCGCCGAGTCCAGCGCGTGGGCCACTCATCGCGGCGAGAAAAGACGACGCGCCCAATGAGACATCCAGTCGCGCGGCGAGTCGGCTTGCATATACCCCCCGCACCACTTCGAGCACGCCGAAAAGCAGGAGCGAAAAAAGCGCAAGCAAGGTCAGGTAGGTGAGAGTGTCCAAATTGGCCGCGGGCAAAACCCGATCATATACCTGCAGCATGTAGAGAGGCAGAATTAGCACCAGGGTGTTCATCACCGCGGAGAAGAGGCCCATTTCGACCACGCTCCTCGACAAGACCCTTCTGTTTGTAGAGCCGGACATCCCCGAAATTGCCTCCGTTGGGATAAGCGATCACATTAGACAGTCTTTACATACAAAGCGAGGTTGCCGCGCTATTGGCCGCGATTCTTTCGATAGCCATAGTAAAGAGGGCCGACGCCGACTGAGGCGCTATGCCAGCAATAATCGATGCATTTGAGGGATGCTCGCCGGCCGCTGCGCGCACGCATAAATCAGGCTCTCGATTACGCTCGCACTCGGTGGAGCGAACGATCAAGCCAATCGGACGGCCTACCTTGATCGCCTCTTTCTGCAAGGTCGCTGCGGAACCCCAGATAGCAATGCTGGAAGCTCGTTATTTCTGGCCAGATCATCAAGCAACCTGATGATAGCCTTGGCTTCTTCGGACTTGCAGGAAAAGTACCGCCAGGAGCCTTCGGCGCGGCACTCGAGAACTCCATGTTCGACGAGCTCTCTTAGATGTAGAGAAATGGAGTGCTTAGTGCAGCCCACTGGCGAGAGCAGATCTGACACCGTTCTTTCGCCATCCATCAAATGAATGAGTGTCAACAGGCGCTTGTCGTTGGCGAGGGCAGCAAGCAACCGCGCCGCGACCGCCACCTGTTCGCGGAAGGAAGGGCGCTTGGTCGGACGCCGCCGCGGAGCAGGGTTGGCCCCGACTTCCACAAGACCTTGTCTAACATATGCAGTCATGCACGTGCCTCCGACCCCAGCTAAGCAGAAGCACAACGACGCTTCTCTAGTCAAGCATATGCTAAAGGAGTCCGCTCTCCGGCATTACCGAGATGGGAGCCCTTGCCCTTCATGTGGATGGTGAGGATGGCAATGCGCTTGGTGGTGAGGTCGAGTTCATCTGAGCTTGCGATAGACCGGCACCCGCGAGCGCCTACGGCTGCATGAGGGCCTGCGGACCGCCGCTGCAATGGCCTTTAACGCTTCTTTGGTTTCGTCGTGATCTCTTCGGCCCGCACCTAGTAGCCGATCTCTTTGGCAAGAACGAATGTCCTGGCCTTGTCGTTCGTGGTCAGGACCGGGCGCCACAGGTTGCGCAACTGGCTGAAAGGCAGCTTGCTTGCGGGCATCAGCCAACCTCTGTGTTGCGGTTTTCCAATGGGGAGACGAGCAGTTACGGCGGCTGCTGACCTCTGATGGGCTGATCGAGGCCGGCGTGATCGATGTTAGGCAACCCGCTGCCTCAATATGAGACATTGTATTTGGGCTGGCTGCCATGCAGGTCGACGCTGATGGAGATACAGCGATTGCGCTTGCTCGGGGCGACTATAGCGGTTCGGTCGCACGGCGCTGTTCGTGAATGACGGGAGCGCCAGATCGGTTCGGTGATGTTTTAAATACGGTACCCCGCGACGTGTTCATTCATGCAGGCGAACAGTTTCGGACCAATGGACGGTGGATTGGGACGCGTTGTCACCACTTAGGCCAGTCATTTGCCCTGCCAGCGACGACACTGAAGGGTGCGCGGACATACACGATCTTGCCGGGAACCGTTGGTTAAGCGCCGCAAGGCGGTTCAAGCGAACCATATAAACTCGCTGCGAACGTCCATTAGCAAACGATTTCTATAACAGCGCTGTATTGGGGTACCCCTCTTCCAACTCGAATCCCCAGATAAGGGCTTCGATCAAAGTCGCAACACCGCTGATCCAGACCCGCCAATTTCCTTCATAAGCGCGCGCAATTCGGCTGGAGGCGCAAGGTAGAAAGTTCGAAAAGCTTCCAAGAACCCCAGACAAACTGGACGCGCTGCGGATAATCTGGCCGCGGGATTGGGTTTGTCATCGCCTGCAAGCGTCCAGCCGCCCCGCGTGCCGTCCCAGACCATGTTGGGCGACCGCTGCAACTCGCTATCGCATGATAGAGTACGATGCGGATCATCGAGCTGCCTTGTTGATTTCATGGTCTTGTCGCTAGACTGCTACGAAGCCTACGGAGACGGCGCATGTCTGACGAGGACAATTCGAAGAATCACCATTGGTGGCCTGTCGGGCTGCAATCCCATTGGACCGACAAAGTAGGCGATGTCTCATGGATCGAACCAAGCGGAAAAATAGGCGGCAAGCGAGCCGCAAATAGAAAGATCGGCTTTAAGATTCACGGGCACACGCTTTTTAAAGGTACTCCGTGGGAACACAAGTTCGAACGCGAGTTCGACGTTGACAACCATGTTAACAGAATAGTTGCCGCTCTTAAAGAACTTAAACCCTTTGGGTATGCTCCTTCAGAGTACGTCAAATTATTTAGACTTATGTTCAAGAAAGATAGAAATTTGCGCGATTACTGCAAATTCTATCATTTGGATGAAGGAACTCATCGCAGTCTTCTTCTCCTGATATATTCCCTTCTCATCCGAAGCCCAGCGAACCGATCACGGTATGAGGGCTACCCAAGAATGCTGGGGTTGCCGCCAAATGAAGAGATTGGGAAAATAAATATGTCTCAGAAGTACAATATCGCGAAGAAATTGTGCCAAACGAGCTTAATTACAAATCAATACTTCATTCTTTTGCGCTCCCCTATACAAAAATTTATTTTTGGTGACGGAAGCCTGGATTGGCTGACCGGCGGGTTAGTTGCCAGCAGGATAAACGGTCGAGCCCTTATCTCGCTGACACCCCACCTGTGCGTGTATTTTTGTACGCCGATGGCGATGCGTTCTTCTCCGAATTGCGCGGCGCTGATCGCCCCGCCTTGGATGGTTGATTGGGTCAACGAGATCACGCAAATCTATTCGAAGGACAAGCTCTTTTTCCTGGGAAAGGCGCCGAAGCTCACTGACGCCTTCCGAGCGGCTAAATTTCTGGAACACAAGAAAAGGACCGACGCCTTGATCGAGATGCTGGACAAGGTTGCCGGCATCGAGATGAGACAGCGGTTTTTTGGCTTCGACCCGGTCGGAGACGCGTAATTGGCCGTTCTAGTAAAGTGATATGTCGCTATGGCGGGTCGCATTGCTGAATGTGTCGATCGAGCCGTCGGCGAAGAGAGTTGGCACCTTTTGCGGCCCGGTGAATCGGCCCCGGCTCAGATAAGCCTGACGAGGGCCTAACCGCCGGCTTCCCCGTTTCAGGCCTTGGCGCGCTTTGCTGCTGCCTTTTTGGCTGGCGCCCTCTCAACAGATGCTCCCTGGGTCGCCTTTCGGCCGAGACCGATGGCCTTTGCCAGCTTCGAGCGCTGGGCGGCATAGTTTGGTGCTACCATTTGGTAGTCCCGCGGCAAGCCCCATTTAGCTCGGTATTGATCTGGTGTCATGCCGAGCAGGCCCAAGTGGCGCTTCATCGACTTGAATTTGCGGCCGTCCTCCAAGCTCACAATGTGGTCAGGAAACACTGACTTCTTTGGATTGACGGCCGGCATTTGTGGTGGCTGCTCGACAGCTTTCGGCTGCCCCAATCCCGACAAGGCCGCATTCACAGATGCGATCAGATCAGGAAGGCCCGCGACCGGCACAGGGTTATTCTGGACAAACGCCGCGACAATATCAGCGGTCAGCCCGATCAAGTCTGCACTTCGGATATCAATTTCGTCGGTCAATTTCTCAATCCCTCTAGTGTGTACAGCACGTCCTATTGAGGAAAGACGCTGCATGCAACTGTGCGGCGTGCTGTTAGTTCCAGCTGTCAACGGTGTGCATTGGCACTGCCCGGCGAGTCATAGCTGCGGTACGGCCGGAATGGCGATTTTGGCTGCGACAGCCAGCAAAACGGCGGATGTTCACTCGGACGGGCGCTAGCTGGACGTGCGAGAGTATGCACGCGTTTCGCGCGACTTTGGCGATGGCTTGCGTGTAGCCAATGTTTCAGCAATCCTCGGTCGATGAGCGTGCGGGACGTTTGGCAAACGATTAGAGATAGCTTGGCCTCTAGCCCGGCTGGTGCCGTTGAGGACTGGAGCCACTTGCCGATAACTGATGCTAGCCGGACTTCTGGCCTCGAGGCGTACTATCCGCCAGCGGAGTTGGAACGACAGCGTGAAGGCGCTGAGCGGGCAGCTGAGCGCGCTGCCTCCCACCTCGCCGCTGAGTTGGAGAAGGCAAATCTGCGCCGGCGCCGTAGCCGACAATGATCCGCCGCTCCTTTGCTGAAGAGCTTGAAAGCGCCGCCGATCGCATCGCGGATATCACGCGAGCGGTTTTGCAGGTCATCCTTCGTCGCGCTGCCCTCTTGCTGAGAAACGTCGCTGGTGTGCCCCTGGAGCCTGCAATCGCGGACGCTTTGGATTCGATCGCCACCGAGATGGGAATTGGCCGGTCGGACCTTCAGATCGTGTTGCGCGAGTGGCTGGAGACCAACGCCTATCTGCCGGTGCGAACGATCGACGAGGAAAGCGAGACAAACGGAAGCGCTTAGGCACAGTTCCGCGATCGCGCCATACGCGTCGGCGGCCTGTCTGTTACTTTGTTCTGGCGGCGGACTTGATTGCCCGCCTGGCCGGCGCCCTTACCCCAAAAGCCCCCCGCCCAATGGGCGCCGGCCATTACCAAGACGGAAACAATAGACGACCCTGACCAAGGCCGCGCAGGCATTATCAGGAACATGACCATACTCTACGATCTTGACTGCCGATGACCAAGAAAGGCCAGATGATCAAGCTGGCAAAGTGACCGTGAATCTTCTGCCGCTTGTGACGGTAGAGGTGCGCTTGGTGACAGGATAGTCTGCTGGTGAAATCCGGTCAGGGCCGATGCGATGGCCCATGTCCTGCGGGTGACCGTCGAACTCTACACCCCCGCCCGATCTCCAGTCGCCCTGTCTTTTGTCCATCATTTGAGAACGTTGGCTAGCCTTGCCGCCGCCAGCGCTGCTTGGTTTCCCGCGACGTTGCGCGCGTCGGTTTCATACGTCCGGGGCAGCACCGACACCGTGCCTTGGCTCAGCACAGGCTTCGCTTAAGCGAACTTCTTGCCGAGCACGAAGCTCTTGGGTCCAAGCATCTGGGTCCAGCACCTTGGCCTTTGCCCTGTCGACCTGAAGCTTCGAAATTCCGGCCTTGTCATTGGCATCGAAGATGGCACCCGACACCGAAACGTAGCCTCCGAACATTCGATCCCAATAGGCGTGAAGGTCGATCGTTTCGCCGGTCGCTGGCATCACGTTAACTTCGTTGCCGCCGCGGTCGCCATCGGTGTTGATTGCAGAAATGCGCTCCGTCGCGTGCAACGGTTGGTGAATGTCGCCGATGAGATGCAGCACCCAAACCATGTCGTAAGAGCGGATGTCATCGGTTGCGGCCGACGTTGCCGGCAGCGCCGCGATGAACAGCTTCATCTGGGAAACGGCATTGATCGGATCGGCATCGGAGAACTGCGTTCCGTCGGTCGAGAACCTGATGTCCTTGAAATGCCAGTAGCGGATGTTCTGCCCCGTCGGCGTGTCGTCGTCCTTGGTGTAGCCGTGGGCAGGGTCTTTGATGTCATCCGCCCAAACGGCCGCATGAACGAAGGCGTATTGCGCCTTCTTGTCATCGGGCACGCCGGCGATCCAACTCGGATAGTCGGGGGTTCAGCTTGATCAGCGCATCAACCTTGGCTTTCGCCTGCGGTGTCAATTTTGAGTAGGCCACGGCGGCGACCTGCATGTGCCCGCCGTCCCACTAGGCCAGCGCAGGAGCCGATGGCAGGATCAGCGAAAGAACGGAACCAAAAACGAGAGCACCACGCATATATTCCTCCCCGAAGCCGACTTTGCTGATCTGTCAACTGTAGACGACGCGGCAATGACGGCAATGGTGCCTTCACGGAAGGTCGAACCTCTTCTGGATTCGACAACAAAAGCCAAATAGCGCATGATCTTGCTCGGGGTTGGGGAAATTCATTCATGGGGGTGCGCGAATTTTCGTGCGTGTTGTGCGCAGTGCTCTTCTCGGGCTGCGCAGCCGACTACTTGAACCATTACGATACGGTGACACTCGCGGCTGGCGACGCGGGCCATGCAAATCTGCTCCTCCAAACAGTCGACCCGTTCAATCCGAACAGTCAGAACACGCATATCGAGGGCGACGGCGTGCGCGCTGCGGCAGTCGTCAATAGGTATCGAGGGGTGTCAGCAGCACCGACGCAATCGTCACGGTCAGGCGGCGGCGATTTGGATTGCGCGGGCGGCAAGGGAAACAAACCTGTCGTGGTTGGCCCGGTGAAGATCACCAACGGTGATCCCAACAAGCTGGACCGCGATCACGACGGCATCGGGTGCGAGTAGGGGCGGCGGACGTTGGACAGCTCTCGCTACGACAATCGATCTGCCCAATGGCGCAAACGGACTGGCACCAAGCTGCGGCGTAAATTGGCGGGCATTCCAAAGCGGCTGGTTATCGTAAGGGTGGCTGCGATATTGGCCTACGCAACGCAGTTCGTCATGCAGCACAGCGACCGCATGCCTGTGCTCAATCTGGCGAACTGGACCAGCCCGAGCCCGGCGCAGATCGCTGGTGTTGCGTCGGTGATCGATGGCGACACGATCGAAATTCACGGACAGCGGATCCGCTTTGACGGAATCGACGCGCCAGAAAGCCGGCAGTATTGCGATGACGCCAAGGGTTTCGAATATGCCTGCGGACGCCGAGCCGCCGAAGCACTGGACAAGTTCCTGACGGCCTCGACGCCAGTGCATTGCAGTTTCGTCACCTGGGACCGTTACGGCCGTTTTGTTGGCGACTGCCGGCGCGCCGACGGCGCTGGCGTCGCCGCCTGGATGGTCGAGCACGGCCAGGCGCTCGATTGGTCTCGCTACAGCCACGGCGCGTATGCAGCGCAGCAGACCAAAGCCGAGAAGGCGAAGGTCGGCCTGTGGGTCGGAACGTTTCAGAAGCCATGGGATTGGCGTGCTGAGCATGCGGACAGTCAGCAGCCGGCCGTCAGTCAACCTCTCGGCATCATCAGCCGCCGGCAGGTAGCGCAAAGCTACTCATGTCAGCCGCGGCGGACTTGCTCGCAAATCGGCTCTTGCGACGAAGCCCAATGGTATCTCAGCAATTGCCCATGGGGCCGCAAACTGGATCGTGATGGCGACGGCGTTGCATGCGAAACACTCTGTTAGAGAACGACAAACGGCCGTGGAATTTTGGCGGACTGAATAATTTGGGTGGGAGGGTAAATGGAAATCGGCCGGCGTGCCGCAGCTTCGGCCGCGGTAGTTTTTGCGCTTGCAAGCGCATCATGCACAACGTCCCAAGAGGCGCTGAATAAGAACCCCCAGGCAGTGAGCACTTCCGCGCTTTGCAGATCATATGCCTCGACGAGCGATCAAAGCTTCCGTGACGGTCTCTATACGGAGCTTGCTCGGCGGTCGGTGACGCCACAGCAATGCGCCGACATGATCAGAAAGCAGAACCAGGCGATCGCCGCGGGCGTGGCGATCGCCGCGGTAGGCGCAGCCATCGCGGTTTGCTCGAACAACAACTGCGGCGGCGGCGGATATGGCAGGCCGAACTATTATCAGGGCGCCGATTGGGATGAATTCTACAACCAGTACGGCCAATTGGTTTGGGCGTGCCGCGACATCTCTAGCGGGCAGTTCGTCGACTATGGCAACTGCTACGGCAAGGCGCAAACGGATTGGCGTTGGCCTGCAAAGTAGTACGCATCCGGTGAAGACCGCAGACGTGCGTATCCGGCGGCCTTGAGCACCGCGGTGCTGAGGTCAAGCTTTCGATGGGGAGAC
>NZ_JAMYMV010000114.1:0-13343 GCF_040318715.1 Mesorhizobium sp. M1050
CCCTCTTATTACGCCCCCCCCCCTTTCGTCGCGGCCCGGGGGGTCGGTGGATTGTATAAGTTTGTGGTCGCCTGACCGCCGGCCGGGGCGGCCGGCGCGGGCGCCGCCCGCGCAGAGAGGTTGGTCACCGCGCTTCTTGCTCTGTTGTTGTTTGTCGTTCCAGGCTCCGCCGAGCCTCAGCCGATAGCGATTGGCTATCTCGGCCAGACGCGCAGTCCGCCCATGCCGCTTGGGCCGCTGGACCATTTCGCCGCCGATGATGGGGTGCAAGGCGCCCGTCTCGGCATCGCCGATGACGATAGCACGGGCCGCTTTCTGGGACAGCGCTTCCGGCTGGTGGAGCGATCGCTGAAACCCGGCGAGCCGCCGCAGGACGCGATACGACAGTTTGCTGGCGAGGGGATCACCTTTGTCGTTGCCGATCTCGACGCGGGGCCGCTGACGCAAGCGCTTGCGGCCACGGGCGCCGAGCGGATGCTCCTGTTCAACAGCCGCGCCAGCGATGACTCATTGCGTCAGGAGGCATGCAGGAAAAACCTGCTGCACACTATTCCAAGCCGCGCCATGCTGGCCGATGGGCTGGCGCAATATCTCGCCTGGAAGGGCTGGCGGCACTGGTTCCTGCTTGTCGGTCCGCATCCGGAAGACCAGGCCATGGCTGCCGCCTTCCGGCGCGCAGCGGCGCGTTTCGGCGCGGAAATCTCCGTCGACCAAGCGTGGATCTTCCGACCAGCAAACGGCCGAGCCGACACAGGGCATGTCACCCTGCAAACGGAAATACCGGCCGCAACCCAGGTCGCCGACTACGACGTTCTCGTCGTCGCCGACGAGGCCGACGAGTTCGGCGCCTATCTCGAGGGCCGCACAGCATTGCCTCGGCCCGTCGTGGGCACGCAAGGGCTGGTGGCGACCGGCTGGAGCGCCGTTAATCAGGAGTGGGGTGCGACGCAACTGCAGGAGCGGTTCAGGCGACAGGCCGGACGCTGGATGATGTCGAGCGATTACGCCGCCTGGCTGGCAGTGCGGAGCGTCGGGGAGGCCGCGACGCGGCTGAACAGCGTCGATCCGGCAGCGATCAGTGTCTACATCCGAGGCAGTGAGTTTCTTCTCGCCGGGTTCAAGGGGCAGGGACTCAGCTTCCGTGCCTGGGACGGCCAGATGCGCCAGCCCATACTCATCGCTGGATCGCGGTTGCTGGTTTCCAGCTCGCCTCAGCCTGGCTTCCTGCACCAACGCACGCCGCTTGATACTCTGGGCATCGACCTGGAGGAGAGCACATGCAAGTCCTAATCGTGATTGTGGTCCCGCTGCTGTTGTCCGCTTTGGCCGGACCTGCCGCCGCCGAAACCATCTATGTCTCAAACGAGCAGGACAACACAGTGGCCGTCATCGATGGTGCAACCATGACGCTGTCGGCGACGATCGATGTCGGGCGCCGGCCACGCGGACTGGCACTCTCGGCCGACAAGAAGATACTTTTTGTCGCTGAAGGTGACGACAACCGCATCGATGTCGTGGACCTCGCCAAGCGGCAAATTGTCGGCCAACTGCCCACAGGCGCCGATCCGGAATTCTTCGTGCTTCATCCCGACGGCAAGCGGCTGTTCGTCGCCAATGAGAACGACAACCTCGTATCCGTGGTCGACATCGCGGCCGCCCAGGTGATCGGTACGGTCGATGTCGGCGTCGAGCCAGAGGGCATGGCAGTCAGTCCCGACGGCCGTTACGTCGCCTGCACCTCGGAGACGTCAAGCATGGTGCACCTCATCGACGCGGGCAGCCTCGAACTGGTTGACAATCTGCTGGTCGACACACGGCCGCGGGCAGCCGCTTTCTCTCCGGACGGGAAGCGCTTGTGGGTGTCTTCCGAAATTCGCGGCACGGTAACGGTGTTCGACACCCTAACGCGTGCACAGACCGGCAAGGTCCAGTTTGAGGTGCAAGGCATTCGCCGTGAAGGCGTCCAAGCCGTAGGCATCGAGATGTCCCGCAACGGCGGCACTGCCTATGTCGCGCTTGGGCCAGCAAACCGCGTCGCCGAAGTCGATACCGGGACGCTGGCGGTGCGTCGGCTCTATCTTGTGGGCCAGCGACCTTGGCATGTCGCACTGTCGGACGATCAAAAACATCTGATCAGTGCCAACGGCAATTCCGGCGACATTTCCTTCATCGACCTGGAAAACGACGAAGTGCTCAAGTCACTGCCCGTCGGGCGCGGCCCGTGGGGCGTCGTGGTTGGGCCATGAACGCTTTGTCGCTCGACAGTGTCAGTCACAGCTTCAAGCAGCGGCGAGTTCTGGACGCCGTCTCCTTTTCGGTTGCGCAGGGTAGGGTCTGCATCCTGCTCGGCCGCAACGGAGCCGGCAAGACAACGTTGTTCTCGCTCGTCACAGGTCTCTATCATGCCCGCTTCGGATCGGTGCAGGTATTCGGTCACGCGATGCGCACCGATCCTGCGGCCGCACTGGCCGCGATGGGAGTCGTATTCCAGCAGCAGACCCTCGATCTCGATCTCACGACCGCGGAGAATCTGCGCTATCACGCTGCCTTGCATGGGCTTGCCGCCGAAGTAGCGGAAGCCCGGATGCGCGAGGAGCTCGGCCGTCTCGCGGTTCTCGACAGGCTTCATGATCCCGTCCGATCTTTGTCTGGCGGCCAGCGGCGGCGCGTCGAAATCGCCCGTGCTTTGATGCACCGCCCGCGCATTCTCCTGCTCGACGAACCAACCACGGGGCTCGATGTTCCGGGCCGTCAGGCACTCGCTCACCATGTGCATGGGCTATGCCGCGAGCGCGGCATAGCCGCGCTTTGGGCCACACATTTCCTGGAAGAGGTGACGCCTGAGGACGATGTCGTCGTGCTCCATGCTGGCCGCGTGCAATGGGCGGGCGGCGCCGACCGCATCGAGGCAGAGCTTGGCGTCGCCAGCATGACCGATGCCTTCGCGAAGCTCACGGCTGCGGCATGAAAAGGCGCCACGCGCTGCGAGCGCTCAACGGCATCTTCCATAGGGAGCTGCTACGTACCCTTCGGCAGCGCGGCCGATTGGTTTCGGCGATTGTCCGGCCGCTGGTCTGGCTTGCCATTTTCGCCGCCGGGTTCCGGTCCGTGCTTGGCTTGTCGACAACGCCGCCTTATCAGACCTATGTCCTCTACGAAGTTTATGTCGTGCCCGGGCTCGCCGCGATGATGCTTCTGTTTCACGCCATGGCAAGTTCGCTGGCGATGGTCTACGACCGCGAGATGGGCAGCATGCGCCTGTTGCTGACCGCGCCGTTACCGCGTTGGTATCTGCTCGGTGCCCGGCTGCTTGCCAGCGTCGTGGTCGGCCTGCCGCTTGTCTATCTGTTCCTGGTTGTCGCGCGCTACTGGGATGTGCGTCCGCCGATGCTCGGTTATCTCGCCGTGTTGCCAGCGCTTGTCCTTTCGGGGCTCATGCTGGGGGCTTTCGGCCTGCTTGTGTCGTCACTCTCCACGCAGATGGAAAATTTCGCCGGGGTGATGAACTTTGTCATTTTTCCCATGTTCTTCGCCTCGACGGCGCTTTATCCGCTTTGGCGGCTCGCCGAGGCCGGCCCGGTGCTTGCGACCGTGGCAATGCTCAATCCGTTCAGCCACGCGGTCGAACTGATCCGCTTCGCGCTTTATCTGCGCTTCACCCCGATCTCCTTCCTGGTCGTGCTGGCCTGCCTTTTGGTGTTTTTCCTCGCGGCAGTTGTCGGCTATGATCCAGGACGCGGCCTGTGGTCCCGGCGCGGCGATCAATGACCTTCATTTAAGCGCGTAGAGATAGGCGGCCACGTCCCGCGCCTCCTGTTCGGAAATGCCGGTCGAGGGCATTGCCGTGCGCGGGTTGACGTCTCTTGCCGCGCGAATCCACCGGATCATGTTTTCCGGATTGTTGGACAGGATGCCGCCGATATAGACGCGAGCGGCCAGACTGGCGTCCAGGCGCGGCCCGACCAGGCCTTGCGCGCCGGGCACACCGCTGATCGTGTGGCAACCGGCGCAACCGTTCGCCGACATGATCGGTACAGCCCGCGTGGCGATGCCACCGGTCGCTTCGTTCGCCTCGTGTTCGGCCCTCTCGGTACGTTGCTGCTGCCACCAGGCAAACGATGCCAGTATCACTGGCAATATAAGGAACATTGCCGCAACACAGATCCGGTTGGTCTTTCCCGATTGCTCGTGCCCACCCCCATCGGCGCCTTCCGTCCGTGAACCGGGCGATGCCACCGTCAAGCCGAGCATGGCTCCGGCCGCAGCCGCGCCGACCGTCAGCAGCATCATTCTAACCGGCGTTAAGGGCATGGGATGCCTCCCGGCCGGCTCTTTGCCCGCTTGAACGAATCCACAGTCCTGCCAGCAGCAACGCCGCACCGCCATAGACCAGCCCGGCCGGCACCCACATTATAAGCCCCGCGAGTTGCTGGTCTTCGAGCGGGCTGAGGCCCCAAATCTCAGCGCCGGTAGCGTTTGCAGGGTACCAGAGCCGCGGCGATACCAGGAGCAGAACACCGAGCAGCCCTGTGTGCAGGGAGGTTAAAAAGAGATGCATGACCGCGCTGCCATAGGCCTGTTCTCGGCCGTGCCGCGGCAGCAGCGCCCACCAGAACAACAATCCGGTACCGAGAAAGCTCGCATGCTGGGCATAGTGAAAAAAGCCGCGCTCGAGCGCCGCGTGGAACAGCGCTGGAACGTGCCACAGCCAAATGGCCACGCCGTGGAGCAGAGTGGCGGCTAGGGCGCGGCTTATCGCTGCCCAGGCCGCCTGAACCACACTTGCATGCCCGGCATGGCCAAATGGCCGTCGCAGCGATACCGGCAGCGCCCACATCATTGCCGCCGCCGGTAAAGAAGCGACCAGCAATGGCGCCGCAACGGCCATCAGCAATTCATGTTCGATCATATGCGCGGTGAACACGCGCTCGCCCAAGGCGTGGATCGGGCTGACCAGCGCTGCCGCCAGCGCGATCCACCCGGCTGCGAACAACAGCGCCTGGCGCACTCGCAAAAAGCGGCCGCGGTCGCTCCGCCGCCAGAGTCGCAGCGCTCCGCCCGCATAGATCAGCGCGACTGCCGCAAGCGGCAAAGTGATGGGCAGCGCCAGCGTCCATCCCGCCTCTTGCGAACCGAGGCCGTAGGAGATCGAAGTGGAGAAGAAGGCGTCGAAGCTCATCGCACGCACCAGTCGAGGATGAGCGCGGCGCTGCCTTGCATTATGATCACCAAGGCAAACAGCAGTGCGGACAACATGCCAAGGTTGGCAACGAACTGTTCTGTCCCTCGCGTGCGTTCTGGTTTGAACGCGGCACCGCCCAGCCGCTTTGCCCGCCATGACAAAGCACCGCCGAGCAGAGAAAACAGCGCCAGCGCCAAAGCGATGGGCAGCACGATCGGCACCTGGCGATTGCATTGCCAATGCACAAGCGAATAATTCAGTTGCGTCGATACCGCCCAGGCCAGTGGCCCTGAAAGAAGTCCGCCCCAAGAAGTGCCCAACACAACCGCACGCATCTCAGCCGAGCCTCGGGGTCCAGTAGATCAGGAGATAGATCGGGATCCAGCTGGCGACCACGAAATCCCAATAGAAGACATTATCGCCAACATCGCCGAAGCGACGGCCGCTGTTGCCGTGACGCGTGAACATCAGCACCGTCAGCACAATGGTGTCGCCAACGTCGGTGATCAGATGCGTCGTGTGCAGCCCAAGCAGCACCCACAGCATCGAACCGTAGGCGTTGGTGTCCCAGTAGATGTTCAACGCCGGAAACTCGAACCAGCGTACGACGAGCGGCGCAATCCCGAGCAGCGACATGACAACGAGGCCGATCCGCACAGGCATGATCGCGCATTGCTCAGCATAGCGGTTGAGCATGTGGTTTGGCACCAAGCTGACAATCAACAGCAGCGTCACGATGGTTCCGGGCCAATGGTTCGGCCGCGGCGCGCCGAGTGGCCATTGCGGCCACGACAGCGCAAGGTAGAGATAGGCACCTGCGGCGAGCGCGAAGCCGGTGCCTTCCAGTGCCATGAAGCCGAGCGTGCCCCACCATGTGGGGCTGCGCGGACCAATTCCATAGGTGGGCAGGGCGGAAAGATCGGCGGCGGGACGCTGTTTCATTCCTCGTCCTCCGGATCGCCTTTTGGCCAGAACCAGCCGATCAGCGTGATAGCAATCGGCAAGGCGCCCCAGACCACGGCCCAGGGCGTAAAGATCGAATAAAGGAAGGTCGCGCCCACAGCGATGGCCGCAAACAGCGGCCAGATCGATGGCGTGGCCGATTTCTCGCGAATGTCGGGACGCGCTTCGGCTACCGTCGAGATGACAAGTTCGCGCGCGTCGACGCGGAGGCCTGTCGCGACCGGCAAGGCCTCACGTTCGGCCCACAGCGGCTCGGCGTGGGTGACGACGGGGATGCGGGCGAAGTTGTAGCTCGGTGGCGGCGAGGTCGTCGCCCATTCCAGCGTGCCGGCATCCCAGGGATTGTTGCCCGCCGGTGCGCCTCGCAAGGCGCCGTGCAGCATGTTGAACGTGAACAGGACGAAGCTCAGGAAGAACACCGCCGCGCCGGCGGTGATGAACAGGTTGATGTTTCCCCAGCCAAGCTCGGCCGGATAGGTATAGACCCGTCGCGGCATGCCCCAGAGACCGACAAGATGCATGGGGAAGAACGCCGCATTGAAGCCAATGAACGCCATCCAAAAATGCCAGCGCCCAAGCCGCTCGCTCATCATGCGGCCGGTGAGCTTGGGCAACCAGAAA
Source organism: Mesorhizobium sp. M1050 (assembly GCF_040318715.1). Classification (NCBI taxonomy): domain Bacteria; kingdom Pseudomonadati; phylum Pseudomonadota; class Alphaproteobacteria; order Hyphomicrobiales; family Phyllobacteriaceae; genus Mesorhizobium; species Mesorhizobium sp. M1050. The sequence goes on from NZ_JAMYMV010000114.1 coordinate 6,767, forward strand.
TAGGCGGCGCCAAGCAGCGGAAAAACCGATCCGCCGATCAGCACATAATGGAAATGCGCGACCACGAAATAGGTGTCGTGGACCTGCAGGTCCAAAGGCACGGATGCTACCATCACGCCGGTGAGACCGCCGATGACAAACGTAAAAACGAAGCCGAACACGAACAGCAGCGGCGTCCGGATCACCGGCCGGCCGTCCGACAAGGTCGCCAGCCAGCAGAATATCTGCAGCCCGTTGGGGATGGCGATCAGCATGCTCGACGCGGTGAAGAAGCTGGCGCCGAGCTTCGGCAGGCCGGTCGCGAACATGTGGTGGACCCATAGGCCAAACGACAGAAAGCCGACTGCGATCAGCGACAGCACAAGTCCTAGATGCCCGAAGACCGGGCGTCTGGCGAAGGCGGAGATGATCGACGACACCATGCCTGTCGCCGGCAGGAAGATGATGTAAACCTCTGGATGGCCGAAGAACCAGAAAAGATGCTGGAACAACAAGGCATCGCCGCCCTCGGCCGGGTTGAAGATGTGGGTACCGACGAGCCTGTCGAGGATCAGGAATGTCGAGGTGATCATCACCGCCGGCATGGCGAAGACGACGACGAAGGACGTGACCAGCATCGCCCACACGTAGAGCGGGATCTTGTCGAGCGACATGCCTGGCGCCCGCTGCTTGAACACGGTGACGATGGTCGCGACGGCGACGGCCAGGGACGACACTTCGGTGTAGGTGATCATCTGCGCCCACACATCTGCGCGCTTGCCGGGTCCGAATTCGGGGCCCGACAACGGCACATAGGCGAACCAGCCGACGTCCGGCGCCATGCTGAGCGCGAACGACGCCCAGGCAAAAATCCCGCCCGAGACGTAGATCCAATAGCTGAACGCATTCAGGCGAGGGAAGGCGATGTTGCGCGTGCCGACCATCAGCGGCACCAGATATATGCCAGTGGCCTGCACGATTGGTACGGCAAACAGGAACATCATGGTCACGCCGTGCATGGTGAACAGCTGGTTGTAGAGATCCGGCCCGATCAGGCCGCGTTGCGGTCCCGACAGCTGGATGCGCATGGCGACTGCATTGAGCCCGCCCAGGCACAGGAAGACGAAAGCGGTCACGAGATAGCGCCGCGCGACGACCTTGTGGTCGACGCTCGACAGCGCGCCGATGATGCCCGGCTTCGTTCGCCAGGTCCGTTCGAGCCAGCGATGCAGGGTGGCATCGTCCAGACCGGTATCGCGCGGCCCGTCGCGTTCTGGGGCAAGGTCGCCCTTGGGGGTTGCTTGCGGCACCAGGTCGCGTTCGCTGGTCAGATCGGAGCTGCTCATTTGAGCCCCTCCAGATAGGCGACAATCGCATTGAGTTCGTCGCCATTGAGATCGACCACCGGCATGTGGGCGCCCGGCTTGATGCCTTGCGGGTCGGCGATCCAAGCGGCAAGATTGCCGCGGCTCATCGTCAGCGTTCCGGCGGCGAGTGTTTGCCGGCTCGCGATGTGCGTGAGATCGGGCGCAACCGTGCCGCCGGCAACCGTGCCGCCAATTTTGTGACACATCACGCAGGCACGATTGAGGAACAATTCCGCCCCGGCGCTGGCCTCAGCACTTACCGGTGCAGCGGCGGACCGAAGCTGGTCATTCAACCAGGCATCGAAGACCGGCCGCGGCTCGGCGATGATCAACGTGCTCATATTGGCGTGCTGCTGACCGCAGAACTCGGCGCATTGGCCGCGATAGACGCCCGGCTTGTCGGCCATGAGATCAAGGACATTCTCATGGCCGGGGATGAGGTCGAGCTTGCCGGCGAGGCTCGGCACCCAGAAGGAGTGGATCACATCGGTCGAGGTCACGATGATCCGTACCGGCTTGCCGGAGGGGATATGGATCTCATTGGCCGTCGTAAGGATGCGGCTCGGCTGGGCGTTTTCGTAGCGTACCTCCCACCACCATTGGTGTCCGGTAACCCGGATCGTCAGCTCCGCGTCCGAGCCGATGGCGGCGAGCGTCCTGTTGGCGAAGAAGCTTAACAGAGTGAGCCCGACGAGGATCACGGTCGTCGCGCCAAGCGCGGCCCAGACCGCCCGCGCCTTGCGGTGCTCGGCGCCTGGATCGAGCACGAGCGGGTCGGAGCGCGTGCGCGATCGCATCGCAAGTGGCGCTGCCAAGGCGATCATCACCAGGAGCCAGATCAGCGCGCAGAGCCCGGTGAAGAACCAGATGAGCCAAGCCAATTCGGAGGCGGCGGGGCCCTTCGGGTCGAGTGCCGATTGCCAGCCGGAGCATCCCTGGAGAAGCAACACGCAGGTCGTGCCGAACGCCGCAAACACGGGCCGTCTCACGGCGACTTCCCCAAAGTCGCGGCATCCGGCAGGCGGTTCTCGGACGGATGCACCATCATATCATCGTTGCGCGAAGGCGCGGCGGAGGAGGGCGCGTTGCCGCCCAGCGAGCGGACGAAGGCGGCAAGCTCCCAAATCTGGTCGTCGGGAACCTTGTCGCGGAATGTTGGCATGCCGTTCGGCCGCCCGTCTCGGATGGTGGCGTGGATGCTCTCGATCGAACTGCCATAAATCCATTTCTGGTCCATCAGGGCCGGTCCCATGCCGCCGCCGCCATTGGCATGGCAGCCGGTGCAGTTGAACCAGCTGAAGAGGCGCTTGCCCTCGCTAAGGTGAAAGGCGTTGGCCTCGAAAGCGGCAGCCTTGTTGTCACTTAGAGAGGGCCGCTCGCCGCCAGGCTCCAACGTGGTGACGGGGGCCGGCTGCTCGCCGGAGCCGAGCGCGGATTGCGGACGTGTGTCGCGCTCTTCCCGTTGGCATGCCGCAAGCGCCAGCGTAGCGGACAGGAGCACGACGAGCCCCCGTTTCATCGCACCGGACTCCCGCCTGCGTCCAGACGAGGCACTCCAAACTGAGTCAGAATGGAATCGATCTCAGCCTTGTGCTTAGCAAGTGCGGCATCGAGTTCGTCACGCAACGCGGCGTCCTCACGCCGGACGCCCATCGAAATATCGTAAATCATCGGCAGCATCGGCCCGTCTATGCGGGGGGTCACTGGCGTGAGCTTAAGCAACACCTTCTGCTTCGCGGCGAAGTAGCCGGCGAGCGGCCCCCAGACGACGGCGAGGTCAACCTCGCCATTGGCCACCGCTTCGACGATGCGCGCCGGAGGGTTTGGCGCTGAATAGTCGCCATAGACGGGGTATCCGATCAGATGGCCGACAATACCACGGCGGCCAAGCGCTTGGACGGGAGGCGAGTTGGCGCCGTCATCGCCAATGAGTTGCACACCAATGCGCAGCTCACGCAGGCGCGGATCGTCGAAGGACGTGATATCGGGGCCATCCTTGCGCATCACGAATACATAGGAGGAACGGTAGTAGGGTGTGGTGGTGCGCAGCATTTCGAGGTTGGCGGGAGTGCCCGGGACGAGGTCGCAAAGCCCGGCCTTCAGCGTATTGCGGACAAAGCCGCGGCGCTGCGCCCACCAAACGTAGGAAAGCTTGGCGCCAAGCTCGCCAGCCACGATTTCCGCTATCTTATTCTCGAAACCTTGGCCGCTGGCGTTCGAGAAGGGCATGTTGTTGGGGTCGGCACATACCCTCAACTCGCGCGCATGAGCGACTACGGCGGCGGAAAACAAGACGAGCGCACCGATCGCGGCGGCAATGTGCCGGACGGCTTTTCGCCCAACGGGCCTGTCGAAGTCGTCAGGGCAGGCGGAATACATAGAGCGTTCCTCCTGGCGTCGTCACGTCCTTCAAATCCTTCATGGCGTTTGCGAAGCCGAGCGCGGCTGTGGCGTCGCGTGGATCGAGGTCGCCCGACACGATCGCACCGGCCCAACCGCCGACCCCCGACAGGATCGCCACATATTGACGCCCGTCGGGACCGCGGTAGGTGATCGGCTGGCCGATGATGCCGGACGACGTCTTGAACTTCCAAAGCATTTCCCCTGTCCTGGCGCTGACCGCCTTGAACCAGCCTTCCATCGTGCCGTAGAAGACGACATCGCCGGCGGTGACCACCGCACCGCTCCATACTGGAAAGTTCTCCTTCAAGTTCCATACAGGCTTGGCGGTGGCAACATCCCAGGCAGTGAATGCACCCCGATTGCCGCCTGGCCCTGGGATCATACGGACGTTCATGCCGACATAGGGCGTGCCGGCGATGTAGTTCACCTCGACGCCCTCTTCATCCATGCAAAGGTTGTTGTGGGGGATGTAGAGCAGGCCTGTCCTCGGCGAGAATGCTGACGGTTGCCAATCCTTGAGGCCGGCCGCGGTCGGACAGATGTCGCGCACGACCTTGCCAGTGCCGGTCTTCTTGTCGGGATTTACGACGAGTCGGCCGGTCTTCAGATCCACGCCCTTGCTGGAGTTAACTGGGCCGAAAGGCTGAGCCGACAGGACTTCGCCGGTGGTGCGATCCAGCACATAGACGTAGCCATTGCGCTCCGGCCGCACCAGCACCTTGCGCGGCTGGCCCTGCCAGTTCATGTCCAGAAGAACCTGCTCGTTGATACCATCGTAGTCGTGCAGATCGTGCGGCGTCCACTGATAGAACCATTTCGCCGCCCCGGTGTCCGGGTCGCGGGCGAAGATGCCGGCCGTCCATTTGTTGTCGCCGGGCCGCAGGTCGGGGTTCCAGGGGCCGGGATTGCCGGTGCCGTGGAAGAACAGGTTTAGGTCGGGATCGTATGAGATCCAGCCCCACATATTGCCGCCGCCGATCTTCCATGCTTCCGGCGGCCATGTCGTCACGCCAAGGTCCTTGCCCTTGTCCGTGTCGTAATGCGGCTTGAAATCCGGGCCGATCAGCACGTCCTTGTCGGGGCCGGTGCTGTAGGCCGTCCAGACGACATGTCCGTCGGCTGCGTCGAGCGCCTTGACCCAGCCGCGCACGCCCATCTCGCCGCCGGAATTGCCGACCAGCACTTTGCCCTTTACCACCAGCGGCGCCATGGTGATCGTTTCGCCAATGTTGATGTTACCGATCTGCGTATTCCAGATCGGCTTGCCGCTGCCGGCGTCCAGTGCGATCGTGTGGCCATCGAGCGTGTTGAAGAAAATGCGCCCGTGGGCGAAGGCTGCTCCCCGGTTGACGACATCGCAGCAGGCGACGCCCTGCGCCGCCGGTTCCGGATTGGGCTCGTATTTCCATTTCATCGGTGCGCTTGGCTTGGACAGGTCGAGCGCGTAGACGATGTTGGGAAACGGGGTCACGATATACATCGTGTTGCCGACAACGAGCGGCGCGGCCTCCTGGCCCTTGTTTACGCCGGTCGAGAAGGTGAAAGCCACCTGCAGGTTCTTGACATTGCTTTCGGAAATCTCCGCCAGATCGCTGTAGCGGGTCGAGGCATAGTTCTTTGCCGGCATCGTCCACTGGCCGTCATCGGGCGGAGCGGCTGCAGGCGGCGGCCTTATCGCGGTATCAGCCGCGGGTTGGGCAGCCGCGCCTGCCAACAAAGCGAGGCTTGCGAGCATCACCAAACCAAGACTGAATCTGGAACCGCGTTCTGTTGCCCGCATCGCTCTCCCCGCTTTAGCGGTTTTGCCCCGCATCGACGCAAGCTGCGTCATTTGTGTAGCGAACCGCCGACGCCGGCACCAAGCTCTGCGGCGACGTCGGCTTCGGTTCCCGCGCATAATGGATGATCCCAGCCCGAAGCGCTCTTTCCACCGGGATCGAGATCGTAGATGATGGCGTCCTTGCGGTTTGGATTGACACCGGCCGGTACTTTGTCCAGCGCAAGGGCCGCGCGCACGCGCCAGGCGACATTGTGGTCGGCACAGGAGGAATCGCCGCTGACGCCCAGTCCGCCGACGATGCCCTTCCCATCATACAGCGCCAGGCCGCCACCAAACACGACAACCCCGCCGATGGGCTTTCCCATCAGCGGGTCACCGGCGCTGCCGAACGTCGACGGGTCGCCTGTATAGGCGATCGCCTGGTTGACCGGATTGGTGGCCTGCAGCCCAAACAGCGGACCGCCCGGTTGGACCGGCGCATAAAGATTTGCCGTCGACAATGCCATCTGGGGAAGGCTGAGCCCGTTGGCCGTGCTGGCCTTTTCGGCTGCGATCAGCCGGCTGCCGGGCCATTGCGCGTCGGCGGTGGGGCCGCTGAAAGCGATGGCGCAGACCGTTCCGTCACGTGCCACAACTGCGGCCCATTCATTGGTATCGAAGCCGCCATTGCCGGGCCCGCCGCTGGCCTTGACGCTCGCCTTAAGGGCCGTCAGCAGCTTGTCGTGGTCGGCGAGGCAGGGTGCTTGCGCCGAGGCCGTTTGCCCCGCGTCGCCTATCGCCAGCAGGAACAGACTTAAGGCCAGTGACAGGGTTGGACGATAATCCATTGTCTCTAACGTTAGTTGAACACTCTCTAACGCTTGAGACGGGCGGAAGTGCCATTGGGGCGAAAAAATGTTGTTCTTCGCGCGCTTGCGGGCACCGTCCGGAGGACGACAGCGGCCCCACCTACCGTTCGTGCAGCAATGGTTGGAACAGAAGAGGCATTCGCCAGTTTGCTGGCATGCAGTCGGTGTTCGAACAAATTGCGCGGTCGCTGAAAAAGCGG
>NZ_JAMYMV010000115.1:0-12259 GCF_040318715.1 Mesorhizobium sp. M1050
ACTCGACGGCCTCACTCCAAGCGAGTATCTCAAAATCTGCCGAGACCGGATGACCCAGCCGTCTCATATGTACTGAGCGCGGACAGGCCATTGCGCGCAACGGCAGTCTGCTGCTACGTATCGCCGTGCGCATTCCAACCTATCTGACGGACCTGCGGGAAAACCCTGCCTGGCTGCCGATGTTTGTGCTGGCGCGCACAATGCCTGGGCGCCGCATGCATTGGCTGGGCGCAAAGCGCGCCCGTCCGGTCGCGGATACGGCGGATACGATGTTCGCCGGTGTCGAACGTGAAGCGGTGGTCGAAGCGCTGCGCACCGACGGGCTGTTTTCGGGCCTCGTCCTGCCGTCTGATATCCATGAGGAGATCGCCGATTTCGCCCAGCGCACGCCTTGCTTCGGCAATTTCGACCGCCGTCTCGAATTCATGCCGGATGAACATGCGGAAGCTGAGAAGCGCTTTGGCCGCTCGCTGCTCAGCGGGCACTTTTTCGAGCGAATCCTTGATTGCGAGGCGGCGCTCGCCATCCAGCGCGACCCGCTGCTTCTAAACATTGCCGCGCACTATCTCGGCGGTCAGGCAAAACTGATCACGACGCGGGTCTGGTGGAGTTTTCCGACGGGTGCCGCTTCGGACGCCGACAAGAACCTCGCCTCGCTCGGCAAGTATCATTTCGACCTCGACGATTGGCGCATGCTGAAATTCTTTTTCTACCTCAAGCCGGTCGATGCCGAGACCGGTCCACACGTCTATGTGCGAGGCAGCCACAAGCGACGCAGCCTCAAGCATCAACTCACCCTCCTCGTCGGCCATTCCGCGCGAGAGGTCCTGGATGTCTATGGCGAGCAGAGCCCGGTGACATTGACTGGAGAAGCAGGACTAGGTTTCGTCGAGGACCCCTTCGGCTTCCACATGGGCACCGTGCCGTCGCGCAGGCCGAGGTTGATGATGGAAGTCGGCTTCGGCGTATCGCCGCCGTCGCGCCGCCGCTTTCATGGCGAGCCGGTCATCCGCTGAGAGCTGACGACCCGAAGTTCATCTCGACAGGCATCCGGTGAGCACGGCGCCGGGCTTTGCGCAGCGCCCGTGGAGCCGCCGCTTGGCCTCGGCTTTTAGGGAGCCGATTTGCCGCGCCGCAGATGCTCGTCCAGACGCGGCATGATCTCTACGAAGTTGCACGGCATGTGCCGGTAGTCGAGCTGCGCCTTCAGGATGCCGTCCCAGGCGTCCCTGCAGGCGCCGGGTGAGCCCGGCAGCACGAAGACGAAAGTGGCGTTGACGACGCCGCCGGTCGCCCGGCTCTGGACCGTCGAGGTGCCGATCTTGTCGTAGGAGATGCGGTGGAACACTTCCGAAAAGCCGTCCATGCGCTTTTCGAAGATTGGCTCCAGCGCTTCCGGCGTCACGTCGCGCCCGGTGAAGCCGGTGCCGCCGGTGGTGATGACGACATCGATATCCTTGTCCCGCGACCACGCCAGAACCGTGTCGCGGATTTTCTCGCGGTCGTCGGTGACGATATCGCGGACAGCCAGTATGTGGCCGGCCTCGGCGATGCGGTCGGCCAGCGTCTGGCCGGATTTGTCGTCGGCAAGGCCGCGCGTGTCGGAAACGGTCAGCACCGCGATGCGTATGGGAATGAAGGAACGGCTCTCGTCAATTCTGGCCATCAGCTCCCTCCGAGGCGATGCTGCGCGTCGCGGCGACGAACCAGTCGGGCTGGCGACCACGGATCTGGGCGGCGGCGCGCTTGGCGACATTGCCGGTTTCGAACAAGCCGAAGCACGTGGCGCCCGACCCGGACATGCGTGAAAAACCCGATCCAGCTTTGTTAAGCCAGGAAAGTGCCCTGCCGATAGCGGGTTGCATCGCAATGGCTGCCGGCTCGAGATCGTTGCGGGTGATCTCCAGCCAGTTGCGCAGGCTGTGGAAGTCGATGCTGCGCGGCAGCTGCGGCAGCGCTTCGTTGTCGCGACGGGCAAGCGCTGCGAAGATGTCGGCCGTCAAGACCGACCTGCCCGGATTGACCAGCACCAGCCCCAGCGTCGAAAAATCCGGCACCATCGAAAGCTCGTCACCAATGCCGCGCGCTACCAACGGCTTAGCCGCCAGGCACATTGGCACGTCGGCGCCAAGCGAGAGGCCGATCCGCGCAAGCTCGACGCCATCGATATCCAGGGCCCATATCTCTACCAGCCCGCGCAGCACGGCTGCGGCGTCGCTCGAACCGCCGCCGACGCCGGAGGCAACCGGCAGGTTCTTTTCGAGCTTTATCGAGACAGGCGGGGTCTTCTCTTGCCCGACCGCCTGTCGCAGGGCATCGCGCGCCCTAAGCACCAGATTGCTGGCGTCGACAGGCACGGCCGGCGCGTAGCGGCCTGACACGACAAAATCATCATCTTCGGCCAGTGCGATTTCGACCCTATCGCCAAAACGGGTGAACACCGCCAGGCTCTCGATCAGATGATAGCCGTCAGGGCGCCTGCCGGTGACATGCAGCGCAAGATTGATCTTGGCGTGCGCATGCCAGGTGCGTGAACCAGTGTGGATGTCCACCGCGTCAGTCACATGTGAAATGATGCTCAGTCCTTGGCCAGCCGGTATTCGCCGGTCTTCGGATCCTTGACCAGCGTCCCCATCGCGCCATTGGCCGCCTGCTTTTCGGTGCGCCGCACCTTGGCGGTCACGCGCTCGGCCTCGCGGATGAAAGTGCGGTAGCCGAAATAGGCGGCGACGCCAACGACGGTGAAGAAAATGATCTGAGGCATGCCAAAACTCCTCCCACGCTGGGCCGGCGAAGGCGGCCGGTAGGTCGGTTGATACATGTCGCCCAAAGGTGGATCCGGTTTTGGGAACACGACATGCATAAGACTTCGAGCTTCTTATGCTAGACGGTTTCGCCGGGTTTTCAAAGCCCGAAGCGCGCCCATAATGCGCGCTCTTCCGCCGCATCGATCACCCCGCTGGCGGCCGCGGCGGCGATGTCGGGCACCGAAAAGCCCATACTCGAGCCGAATAGGCCGAAGCGGCCGAGGAGCCCGCGGGGTGCCGTGATCAGCCGGAGCTGGGTCTTCTCCCCGAAGCGTGTCTTCAGCACCGTCCGCATGTCGCCGAGCGCATCGACCAGGCCGAGTTCAAGGCCCTTGATGCCGGTCCAGAACAGGCCGGTGAACAGGTCCGGATCGTCCTTCAGCTTGGTGCCGCGCCGCTCCTTGACGAGGTCGATGAACGTGCCGTGCACCTCGAGCTGCAACGCCTTCAGCCGTTCGACGTCTTCCTTCTTCTCCGGCTTGAACGGATCGAGCACTGCCTTGTTCTGGCCGGCGGTGTGGACACGGCGCTCGATGCCGATCTTCTTCATCAGTTCCGGGAAGCCGAACGAGGCCGACACCACGCCGATCGAACCGACGATGGAGGACGGATCGGCAAAAATCTCGTCGCCGGCGACCGCGATCATGTAGCCGCCCGATGCCGCAACGTCCTCGACGAAGACCAGCACCTTTTTGTCCTTTTCGCTCGCCAGGTCGCGGATGCGCTTGAAGATCAGCCGCGACTGCACCGGCGAGCCGCCGGGCGAATTGATCGAGATGGCGACCGCCGGCGCGTCGTAGGAAAACGCTTTCTCGATGAGGCCGGCGGTGGAGGCCAGGGACAGGGTCGGCCGCAACTGGCCGCCACCGGCCATGATGGTACCGTGCAGCCGGATGACCGGAATGGTGACGACGGTGGAGCGCCAGGATTTCGGCAGCAGGCGGTTGATAAGTCGTTTCACGAGGGCACGGTCTCCGGTCGATGGGTTGCTGGCATGTAGGGATTCCCCGGCCAACAGCAATGTGGGCCTCAAGAATAGCTCAATCTCCGAACAGAGAGGCAAGCCCGTTGGTGATCATTTCACTGCGCTCGTCAGGACCGTTGCCCGACTGCGCGTGCAGCATCAGCGGCGGCCGGATGGCAAGTCTTCCCCGTGCGCCGAGTGCCGCCCGCACAATGATGCGGATCGCCGCCGCGTCTGGGCGCGGGTGGACGGCAAGCATCTCGGCATCGCCGAAGCGGCCGGCGATTGCATCGAGAATCGAGCCGAGCTGTTCGGGTCGGGCGATGACGGCAAGCCGGCCACGCGGCCTGACCACCGCCGCGGCGCTCCGGATCCAGCTCTCGAACGCTCCATCCTCCATGACATGCGCTTCCTTTCGCAAGCGATCGGATGTGGCGCGGTCCCGCGCGGCGTTGAAAGGCGGGTTCATGATGACGAAGTCGAAGTCGTTGTCGGCGAGGCCGGCGGACGCCCGCGCCCGGCCCGATACGGTAACATCAGCGACGACCACCGAGGCGCGATCGCTGAGATGGGCATTGCCGGGATGGGCAAGGGTGGCCGCAGCGAAGGCCGCCATTTCCGGCGCGCGTTCGACAAGCACGGCCTCGGCCGCCAGGCAGCGCGACAGCACCGCCAGGCCCGCAGCCCCGGCTCCGGCGCCGAAATCGGCCAGACGCCCGCCAAAGGAAGATGGCACCGACGCGGCCAGCATCATCGCATCCATGCCGGCGCGATGACCGCCTTGCTTGGGCTGCACGAGCCAGAACCGGCCGCGATGGAAAGCATCGACCGTATGGGCCGGTGTGTCCGGGATAAGGGTGGCCGGCGCGGCGGGCATTATTTTCCACGGATCTCGTTGGCGATGCCGGCATCCGTCAGGATGCGCCGTGCGGCGTCGGCCTTGTCGGCGTCGACCATGACGCGCCGCGGCAGGATGCCGAGCGAGCCGTCGAGCACGCTCATGTTCTGGTCGGCGACGAAGCAGCCGATGCCGGCATCGCGCATCAGCGATTCGACAAAGGAGATAATGACGGCGTCGTTGGTGCGAATGAGCTCTATCATCGGGCGAAACTCTCAGTTTGCAGCGCTGATGTAAACGGGTAGGTGGATTGCCCTGGCAAAGCAGAACTTCCTTCGCCGCCAGTTGACAGCCTGTCATCGCCGCCGCGCCAATTCGCCTCTTGCCGTGGATGTGCCTGCCGCCCTAGAGTCCAAGCAGGGATTAAGGGTGCCGTCGCACGCGTTATACCAAGACGGGAGTGATTGTCGTGGGTGTCGTTCTCAACATCGAAAACGGGAAGCGGGAGCCCGCCTCCATCAAGGAGATGATCGATCTGACTGCGGCCGATATGGGGCGCGTCAACGAATTGATCCTGTCCAAGGCCGGCTCCGACGTCGAGATGATCCCCGAAATTGCCAACCATCTGATCTCGTCCGGCGGCAAACGATTGCGGCCGATGCTGACGCTCGCCGCCGCGCAGATGTTCGGCTATGCCGGCGAGGGCCACGTCAAGCTCGCCACGGCGGTTGAATTCATGCACACGGCGACGCTTCTCCATGACGATGTCGTCGACGAGAGCGGCATGCGCCGCGGCAAGAAGACCGCCCGCATGATCTGGGGCAATCAGGCGAGCGTGCTGGTTGGTGACTTCCTGCTCGGCCAGGCCTTCCGCATGATGGTCGATGTCGGCTCGCTGGAGGCGCTCGACATCCTGTCGAGCGCGGCTTCGATCATCGCCGAGGGCGAGGTGATGCAGCTTGCCGCCGCCAAGAACCTGGAGACCACCGAGGACGAACATTTCGCCGTCATCAAGGCCAAGACCGCGGCGCTGTTTTCTGCGGCTGCCGAAGTCGGTCCGGTCATTGCCTTGGCGACGCGTAACGACCGTGCGGCGCTGCGCTCCTACGGTATGAACCTCGGCCTTGCGTTCCAGCTGATCGACGACGCGCTGGATTATGGCGGCACCAGCAAGGATCTGGGCAAGAATGTCGGCGACGATTTCCGCGAGGGCAAGGTGACGCTGCCGGTCATCCTCGCCTACCGGCGCGGCACCAAGGCTGAGCGCACCTTCTGGAAGCGTTCCATCGAGGACAATGCCACCGATGACGCCGGCCTGGAAAAAGCGATCGGCCTGATGACACGGCACGGCGCCATCGCCGACACGATCGGGCGCGCCCGCCATTTCGGCGAGATCGCCCGCGATGCGCTGGCGCCGCTGGAAGCGACGCCGCAGAAATCGGCGCTGATCGACGTCATCGATTTCTGCATAAGCCGGGTGAACTGAAGGCTGGACTTTAGCGACGCTTCCTCTGGCTTACGCTGGAAGTTTGCGAATTCGGTCCCGCCGTCTCGACAAGCTGCCTCGCCGCAAATTATCTATTAAAGATGGCAAAGGGCACAGACGACACCATCGCGGTCCGCATCAGCAAGGTGCTGGCGGACCGCATCATCTCCGGCGCGATCGAGCCGGGGGCCAGGCTTCGGCAGGATCATATCGCCGAGGAATTCCAGACAAGCCATGTTCCCGTACGCGAAGCGTTTCGCCGTCTCGAGGCGCAAGGGCTGGCCGTCGGTGAGCCGCGCCGCGGCGTACGTGTCGCGGCTTTCGACCTGAGCGAGGTCAAGGAGGTCGCCGAAATGCGCGCCGCGCTCGAAGTGCTGGCGCTGCGCCACGCCGCGCCGCATCTGACATCGGCCATTCTCGACCTTGCCGAGGAAGCGACCAGGGCCGGCGACAAATCCCGCGATGTCAGGTCCTGGGAAGAAGCCAACCGCGCCTTCCACCGGTTGATCCTGTCGCCGTGCGGCATGCCGCGTCTGCTCGCCACCATCGACGACCTGCACGCGGCAAGTGCCCGCTTCCTGTTCGCGGCCTGGCGCTCGGAGTGGGAGACACGCACCGACCAGGATCATCGCGCGATACTCACCGCCTTGCGGCAGGGTAACACCGAATCGGCAGCCGCGACACTGGGGCGGCATGTCCAGTGGATCGGCCGCAAGCCGGTCAGGACGGCCTCTGGCACGACACGCGAGGCCTTTGCCATCGTGGGCTAGGATGACGCCTTGCACAGGCAGGGCTTGCTATCTTGGGGGATTTGTGGATTCGATAATAGATCGAAAACAGAAATTATCTATAATTTGCAATCGATCAAAGGAATCCCATGACAGACGTTGCATTCTCGTCCGGCAAGCCCTCGTTCAGTCCGCTCCGGCTTCAGGGCCGCCCTCTTGCCTGGCAGGTTGGAGCCGTCGTGCTCGGCACGCTGTTCCTGGCGCTGTCGTCCTACATCGAAGTACCGATGTTGCCGGTTCCGGTGACCATGCAGACCTTCGCCGTGACGTTGATCGGCGCGCTCTATGGCTGGCGGCTTGGCGCCGTTACCATCGCCGCTTGGCTGGTCGAAGGCGCGGTCGGCTTTCCGGTGCTGGCCGGAGGCGCCGCCGGCGTCCAGCATTTCGTCGGACCAACGGGTGGCTATCTCTTCGCTTTCCCAATCGTCGGCGCCTTGGTCGGCTGGCTGGCCGAACGCGGCTGGAACGGCAACCGGGTGATGCTTGCCTTCGCCGCCATGCTGCTCGGCAACCTTGCCTGCCTGGTTCTCGGCACCATGTGGCTCGCCATCATGATCGGCGCCGAACAGGCCATCACCTTCGGCTTCCTGCCATTCATCGTCGGCGGCCTGCTGAAGTCGGCGCTCGGTGCCGCGACACTCATGGCTCTCCCCGGCAGAGCGAAGCCGGCCAATCCGTGACGATCAGGCTGCGCGCCCATCACCTCCTTTGCCTGCTCACCTATGTGGGCAAGGGATACAGTCCCGCCTTCACCGCCAACTATGACGGGATCGCGGAGCGCCTGAGCCGGGGCGAGGACATCCTCCTCGTTTCCGGCGCGGACGATGTCTGCGGCCCATTGCTCGACGAGCCGGAGCCGCATTGTCTCAACGAGAGCGTCTTCGAGCGCGATCGGCTCGCGGCACAGGATTTGGAGGAATTGCTGGCGCGCCCAATCCGCGTCGGCGCCAGCCTCGATCTCGATGCGTCGATGCTGGCCCGGATGCGGCAGGCGTTTTCCGCTGGCCGCGTGCGCAAGGCCTGCGGCGGCTGCGAATGGAGCGGGCTGTGCAGCACGATTGCGGCTGGCGGATATGGTGACACGCTGGTGCGGCGGTCTGCCTCGCCAGGCGAACACTGACATTGGCGTCGAGCCCCGCGGTCGAATCTGTGATATGCTCCGATCCGCGCGACACCATGGCCGAAATTCAAGATCGGAAAACTGTGGCCCGTCGCCATGATTTGTTAATCGGGTGCCCGGATTGTAAATTCGAGGCGGATTGAAGCGCGACCCCAAAAAGGCCATGCTTTATCATGAAGATGAAGTCTATGCCGATCCCGCTGATGCGGAGATGGGCCTGGCTGAAAGGAATACGATGCGGCAAGGACGTGCGCGCTGGCTGACAAGGCTGGCAATTGTGACCGGCATGGCGATCTCGGCTCTGCCGGCCTATGCCAAGCAAACCACCGAACCGGTCAAGATCACGTCGTTCTCGGGCGCTTATCTGGCGGCCCGGATCGCCGAAGGCGACAACGACCTCGACAGCGCCATCGGCTATTACAAGCAGGCATTGGCCTTCGACCCGAGCGACACCGGCCTGCAGCAAAGCTTGATGCTGTCGCTGATCGCGCAAGGCCGCTTCGACGAGTCCCTGGTCTATGCCGACAAGCTCAAGGAAGTTCCCGATGTCGAGCGCTTCTCGCGCCTGGCGCTGGCCGTCGATTCCTTCCACAAGAAGGATTTCACCAAGGTACAATACTGGCTCAAGCTGTCGGTGGAATCCGATCTCGACCGGCTGCTCTCCGGGGTCATGTCCGGCTGGGCGCAGCAAGGCGCCGGTGAGGCCGCCGATGCGATGACCTCTATCGACAAGTTGCAGGGGCCGGATTGGTTCGGTCTGTTCAAGTCGTTCCACCGCGCATTGATTGCCGATGCGTCCGGTATGCCCGAAAAGGCTGATGCGATCTACGCCGCGACCATGCAGGATACGGCCGCCGGTGGTGCGGCTCCCGAAACCTGGATGCGCAATGCGCAGGCCTATGCCTCGTTTCTGGCTCGCAAGGGCGACAAGACCAAGGCAATGTCGGTGCTCGATCAGGCCGAGGCGTTTTCGCCGGGCAAGCTGGAAATCGTCGCCATGCGCGACAAGATCGCCAAGGGCGACAAGATCGCGCCCTTCGCTGCCGGTCCGTCGGACGGCGCCTCCGAGATTCTGCTTGATCTCGCCACTGCGCTCAACCGTGGCGGCGGCGAGCCGTTCGTCCGTCTCTATCTGCAGTATGCTCTGGCGCTGAAGCCCGACAGCGATGCGGCACTGGTGCAACTCGCTGCGGTGTCCGAGCAGTTGAAGGACGGCGAGGGCGCCATCGCGCTCTATCGGCGGATCCCCGCTACTTCGCCGCTGAAGGAGCTTTCGGACCTGCAGCTCGGCCTCAACCTTGCCGATCTCGACCGTCATGAGGAGGCGATCACCCATCTGAAGGCCTTCATCGACGCCCACCCCGATGACATGCGCGCCTATCTGGCGCTCGGGGGTGTCTATTCCTCGAAGGAGGATTTCCGCTCGGCCGCCAATCTCTACGACAAGGCTGTCGAGGCGCTGAAGACGCCGACCGCGGCCAACTGGAACATCTTCTACCAGCGTGGCATCGCCTATGAGCGGCTGAAGGAATGGCCCAAGGCCGAGCCGAACTTCCGCAGGGCGTTGGAATTGGTCCCCGACCAGCCGCAGGTGCTGAACTATCTCGGCTATTCCTGGGTCGACATGAACATGAACCTCAAGGAAGGCCTGGCGATGATCCAGAAGGCCGTCGATCTCAGGCCAAGCGACGGTTACATCGTCGATTCGCTGGGGTGGGCCTATTTCCGCCTTGGCCGATTCGACGATGCCGTGCGCGAAATGGAACGCGCCGTGTCGCTGAAGCCGGAAGATCCGGTTCTCAACGACCACCTTGGCGATGCTTACTGGCGCGTTGGCCGCAAACTGGAAGCCACCTTCCAGTGGAACCAGGCCCGCGACCTGAAGCCCGATCCCGATGTGCTGGCCAACTTGCAACAGAAGCTGATGAAGGGCCTGCCGCCGATCGAATCCAACACGGCGCAGGAAACCCCGAAGGTCAAGCCAGAGCCGGTGCCCGCCCCGAAGGGGTGAAATCGGTTTTTTTTGAATGCAACGGGGCTCTTCGGAGCCCCGTTTCGTTTGTGGATGGCTGTTGCGCCCCCGACAGGCGCCGATAGGCTCGGAATTGCCTCAGAATAGCTTCCGGTAGACGACGAAGCCGGAACGTTCGCCGATCTTGTCATAGAGCTTCATCGCGGTCTGGTTGGTCTCGTGCGTCAACCAGTACACCCTGCCTGAGCCGGCGGCCTGGGCGCGCTCGTAGACGCCCTCAATCAGCGCACGGCCAATGCCTTTGCCGCGGGAGGCCTGTGTGGTGAAGAGGTCCTGCAGATAGCAATTCGGCGCGATCGCCGTGGTGCTGCGATGGAAGAGATAGTGCACGAGGCCGAGAAGCTGTCCCTCGCTCTCGGCGACCAGCGCATGAACCGGCTCATAGGCATCGAAGAAACGGGACCACGTCATCGCCGTGATCTCGCCCGGCAGGGCTGTTTCAGCCGAGCGGCCATAAAATGCGTTATATCCGTCCCACAGCGGCAGCCACTGGTCGAAGTCCTGACGCGTGACGGGACGGATGACGATCGGGCTGGGCATGGTTGACCTGTTGTCATTGAGGTGGACGCATCGAACAGACCTCAGGTGCCCAAGGCTGGCAATGGACCAGCCGCTCGCAAAGCTTTCAACTGTACGTTCGCGGGGGACGGCGGGCGCCTTGCTTGACGCCTCGCCGCCGGGTCACTAGGACGTGCCGGCAAGCTAGCCTGTGCTGCCGAGGCCCCCGTGACGATTGAAATCCCCGCCCATATGCATCCCAGCCGCTCGTTCCAGGGGCTGATCCTGACCTTGCACAATTACTGGGCGGCCTATGGCTGCGTCATCTTGCAGCCCTACGACATGGAAGTCGGCGCCGGCACCTTTCACCCGGCAACGACGCTCCGCGCGCTCGGACCGAAGCGCTGGAACGCCGCCTACGTCCAGCCCTCGCGCCGGCCCAAGGACGGGCGTTACGGCGAGAACCCGAACCGGCTGCAGCACTATTACCAGTATCAGGTGATCTTGAAGCCGAATCCGCCCAATTTGCAGGAGCTCTATCTCGGCTCGCTTGCGGCGATCGGCGTCGATCCGCTGCTGCACGACATTCGCTTTGTCGAGGACGATTGGGAAAGCCCGACGCTGGGCGCCTGGGGCCTCGGCTGGGAATGCTGGTGCGATGGCATGGAGGTGTCGCAGTTCACCTATTTCCAGCAGGTCTGCGGCATCGAATGCGCGCCGGTGGCCGGCGAGCTGACCTACGGGCTGGAGCGGCTGGCCATGTATGTTCAGGGCGTCGACAATGTCTACGACCTCAACTTCAACGGTCGCGAAGGCGCCGACAAAGTCACCTATGGCGATGTCTTCCTGCAGGCCGAGCAGGAATATTCGCGCCACAATTTCGAATACGCCAACACGGCGATGCTGTTGCGCCACTTCGAGGATGCCGAGGCCGAGTGCAAGGCGCTTCTCGATGCCGGCGCGCCGGCGTCGAACGACAATGCGCCGATGCACCGCATGGTTTTCCCGGCCTACGACCAGTGCATCAAGGCCAGCCATGTCTTCAACCTGCTCGATGCGCGCGGCGTGATTTCGGTCACGGAACGGCAGAGCTACATCCTGCGGGTGCGCAATCTGGCGAAAGCCTGCGGTGAGGCATTTTTGAAGACGCAGGCGGGTGGCTTGGCGGCCTGAGTTTCAGGCACGCTTCATCATCTCGAGGGAAGCGTTGATTGGCGACAGGATCTGCCCGCTCGGGCCGGCCATTGTCCGCAATGCCTGCCGTACACCCGGCATCGAGAACGCGCCGTGAGCCTGCGCGGTGAAGCAGGCGCTGAGTGCGAGGATCTGCAGAAGTCTGGATGCCGTTTTCATGGTCGTTGAGCCAATGGTTTCCTGCCTGAGCGTGTGTCGCTTCAGCGCTGAGTTCGGTTCATGGAAATCTTTGATCCAAGGACGGGTGGCGTGGTCTCGTCCCGACAGGATGGCCAAAATTTCCGGAAATGGACGCAAGTCGGTGTTCGCCGCGCCATTCGCTTCCGGAACCATGAAATCAAAAACGAACTGGATTCCGTGCTCGATACGATCTATGCGGCGGTGGAAGAACGAAAATCACACCTGCGTTTGCGTGATGGTGCCGAAGGTATCGGCGGCTGAGAGGCCGGGGGGCCCCCCCCCCCCGCCGCGGCGCCGCCCCCCCCCCCCCCGGCCCGGGGGGGGGGGGGGGGGGGGGGGGGGGGGGGGCGGG
>NZ_JAMYMV010000116.1:0-12146 GCF_040318715.1 Mesorhizobium sp. M1050
TGGTTTTTTTTAGTTTTGAACGCCGCCTAACTCTTTGAAATTCCGCCCCGTCCCCCCGTTAGCCGCCGCAAAACAACCCCCCGCCCCATTGCGGCCAAAAAAACGGGCCCAACGTGGTCCGGGCTTTCAAATGACAGGCTTACGTTCTCACAACGCTGTTTTCAGCGACCATGATGCTCGAAGAGCTTACGCCTGCCCGGGAGGACCGGAGTGGATGTGGTTCTTGTCTCCCCAACCATTGCCCGGGCGTGATCCGCCCGATTGGGCAATCGCCTTGGAGTTCAAGCTCGTGCCGAGCAAAAGCGTCACAGCCGGCGGCGTAACTGCCGCAAAGCGCCCCGCCTTCTTGAGAAAGTCGCGGCGTGCCTGAGCTTCCGAGACCAGGTTCTCCTGAGTCCGTTCTGAGCTTTTTGTGCTTTCAGTTGACATGTCAAACCTCTCCACAACCGTCTCAAATTTACAGATCGAGCTTATGCTTTGTGACCCGGGGGCACTAGTTCTCCAAAAGGCTTAGATTTTGGTGCGAGGGTTGAAAAGCGTACGAGCAATGCGACGTAAGAAGTCCGACGGCCCACGTCGCACCAAGCCGTAGCCGCGTGAAAATCGCCATGTCCCCCACATCAAATTGCCGGCCAAGCGCAGCGGCGCTCCGACGACGGGGTGGGTCGCCGTGAAGATGCGTCTCCAGTGCTGGATACGGACCATCCGGCGTTGTGCACACTTTGCCGGGATTCTGGTTCCAAAGAAATGATGCATGGCCAGGAGCTGGGTGTCGAGCGCATTACGGGCGGTTCCATCCGACATGGATTGCTGCAGTGACGTCCAATCCACGTCATCGCTTTCCGCCAATCGTGCCAGATCATGAAGGTGCCTGAGATCTATCCTTCCGCGCCAGTAATCTCCCTCCTTGAGAAGGTCGTGCACCATCCAGTGCATGGCGCGGGACTGAGCGGTAGGAATTTTCACCCGAAGGCCGCCTCGCTGAACAAGCTTGGGGGGGTGACAGCCGTTCGCTCGGCTCGAGCGGAGCTCCAGCATTCCGGCGTCCTGCTGGCGGGCCATGCCTCGAGCGCCCGCCACATCGACGTAGCCAAGCTCTTCAAGACAGGCTCTGGCGACCATCTCCTGGCGCGGATTCACAGCTAGATCAAGGTCACTCGTCATCCTGCTGGGAATCCGGCCGGCCGGTGAAAGGAACAAGGGAATGGCACCCTTGAGCAGGAGCGGAACGATATCGCTGCCGTTGAGGGCCGCAACGGCTTCACGCAATTGGGAACGCAAGCGCAGGTTCCGTTCCCGATTGCAGTCGTGAACGAACCGAAGATACTCACGCACGTCCTGCGGGAGCTGTTGGATTTGTCCGGCGCGCGCGAGGGAGGAAAACAAATCGGGTGTGAGCAGAGTGTGATTTGCCAAAGCAATCACGGCCTGCCAGTCGGCCCTGTCAGTCGGACTGCCGCGAAGTCCGGCGATCAACGCCTCAAGCGCGTTGCCCCTGCTCATCATCGGCATGCCTGCGATATAAGTTGTACCGCATCATCAAGCTTCGAATAGTTCAGGCAATAGGTTTCCGCCGATCCGATGAGTTGGGTCAGAACTTCGAATGCGGTGCCACTCAGCTTTCCGCCGGGTGCAAGCGCGCCGTTGAGAAGGCCGCGCAGTGCGTTGGCAGGATCGACCGGCTCCAGGCAAGCCTTCGAACCGTGGCCTCGACGCAGCAGGATCACACTGCCGATGGGCAGGGGAGAAAGAGCCAAGGACACTGACGCCTTGGGCACGGCAAACCGCACACGCCTACGGTCGGGCCGGCGGCAGACTGGAGCATCGTCGAGATCGGCGCAGTATTCGGCCAGAAGCGGCCATGCCCCCGCCTTGACCGCGCAGGCAAACGGCAGGCCAACGCCATGCCCCCTGGAGTCCAGCAGAGTGACATCATCAGCGGCAAAGCCGAATCCTGCATGGACCAATGCCAAAGTCAGTGTTGTCTTGCCCGCGCCCGGATTGCCGCAAAGAAGGACCATACGTCCATTGCTGAAAAGGCCCGCCGCATGGAGAGCAAGTTCATAGACGCCGTGATCGAGGACCTCGTTCAGCAATTGCCCTTTCAGCGTGACGGCTAGTTCGTCGGGGGGGCAGGACAGAATCCAATTGCCATCCCGGAACAGATGGATCCGTCCACCGTGCTCAACTACCTCGAGTAGAACGTCCGCAGCCACACTTCGAACCTCAAGATGCCGAAATACGGTGATTGCGGGGAATGCGTAGGCTGCTGGATAGACGATCCGAATGTTGAGGCCCGCAACGGCAACCACCTGGCTCACGAGTTCCTGAGCGGCTGACGGAGACACAGGCACGCGGGGCCGTATCAGGCTAAGCCGCTGCCAGTCCGCGAGCGCCGCCTCGACATGCCTGTTTGCCTCAAGCCTTTCAACGCCCCTGCGCATCATCTCGACCGAAATGGCTTGCGGTGCCATGCCTTCTTCCAGACAGCGCCAGATGTCGGCAGCAGTGTCGTTGATGGCGAAAATGGCCTGATTTGTCGGGCTGAACAGGACGTTTCTTTCCCTGACGCGTACCAACCGTCCTTGGATTACAAACGTCGCAGAACTGTGATCGGCGAGGCGCGGTGTCGCAGTTCTGTCAATGGCCTCGTGCTGATTCATCGCGGTGACGGTCCAAGCTGTTATGGCAAGGCGGGTGTGGTCGATGGGCGAGCGACATGCATTATCGTCACCGAGGGCTGCGATTTCTCACAGCACTTCGTCGGAAAACCTAGCCACATTCTGATGCGCTGCGATCCACTGGAGGTGCGCCCTGCTCCAGTAGCTCCTGGCGCCGGCGCCGGTCAGCACTCTGAAACCAGACGGCGGCAGCGGCAACGCGGAGGGTATTGGCGCGTCGGGCAGCCACAGCAACACATTGTCGCGACTTTCAATCGTCAGCCGCCATGTTCTTTCCAGGCGACGGAATCCACGCATGTTAGCCGCAGCCAACGCAAAAACCGATTCCGTAATCCGCAACCTGGGTGACTGGTCGACAGCTTTGATCGGCGCCTGATGTGTGATTTCGCCCTTGGAGAGAAAGGCGTGCATACGAATGAGGGATCTGTCGATCCGCACGGTTTGGCCTGTTCCGTCCCGTTCGTTTGATGCAGGATCCAGGCTGATCCCTGAGAAACATCCGTCGAACAGGCAGTCTTCAACGATGCCGCTGAGGAGATAGTCGTTCTCCACCGCATCATCCCTGATTTCGCTGAGCCAGCAGCCTTTTAGCCGAAAGCCGTCGGCGTGCTCTGCGAAACGAATGCCATCCCAGCAGCGACGCGCACGGATACCCTCTATTGTCGCGTCGGTGGTTCCGTCCCTGACAAGCAGGGCGGCGCTGTTGCAATAGGTGTCGCGCCAATCAGACGTTAGCGGCACCTGACCATCGAAGCGCCCTCCGATAAGGCGAACGCCGGGGCAGTTGCGGATGACGAGGGGATAGCGATTGACGGGCAACGGCCCCTCGTCGCATCCGGTCGTCGCGCTGGGATCGCTATTTCTGCTGTTGGCAACCGTGAAGGAAGCATTTCGAGCGTCGATTGTTGCCCCCGGCTCGAGGTTCTTAATCGATTGCTGTTCGAATCCATAGGCACCTGCCAGGACGAATTCCTTGCCTTTCGGCGCCTGTTCCTCTTGCGCTGAGCCCGAGCCCGGCAACAGGGCGATCAGGGGATACAGGCCGGCGACGCCCATGAATGATCGGCGGTTCATTGTAGTGCTCATTGACCTGCCGGATCGCCCAGCCGACGTCGTTCGAGACAGGCCAAAAGCACCGCCTCCAGAACCCTTTCGGCGACATCTTCGGGCGATGCCAACCTTTCCACGTCGACCGCCGCCAGCACGCCGACGTGATCTTCCGTGTCCATTCCCCTCTCAAGATCGGCCGCAATCTCGCGGCAAGCACAATCCGCAGCCGACCAGAGATGACCGCCGCAATCAGGAGATGCCCTTTGCATCCGCGAGGACCGATCGCCCCTTTTTAGAAGTCGATTTCGTGCTAGGCCGATCTCGCCGCGCAGATGGACAAAAACCATGTCATGCACGCCAATGGCGAACAAGATGTCAAGCCACCTCTCCGAAGTTGCCCGATGCTTAGCTTTAAGCGATATTGAGAGGAACCCCTGCAGCAGCCCCTGATCCATAATAGTGATAGTATTCTTTCCCTGTCTCTCGGTTTGGATATAAGCAACCAAAACGGAAAGGTTCCAAATAACCCTGATTGCATCGACAAATGACGATTGGCCACTCTCGATGACAAAACGTGCAATTCGGGCGAGCAACGAGCGAAACTGACGGTCCTTGAATCTCGGGGCAACAATACCGATCCTGTGGATCTGGCGGTCGATGAACGTTCTTGTCCCCCACGCTATTCTCACATCGCCTGCCAGCGGGCCGCACCGTCGCAAGTCGTTCGCCAACAGGGTGGAAGCGGTTGTCTTTCCGATCCCAGGGAGACCAAAGAATTCGACGAATCGAATGTCTGTTTGAGGCGCGCTTGCTTCAAGGCTTGGCGGCAAGCCTAGCGCCAGCTCGCTAGTTGTGTGCGGAATCATTGGGTTCGGTTGGTGAGGTTGGTTCTAGGAAGACAAAGGGACATGGCGGAAGCTCAATGTTGAAAGAGCTGAGTCCCAATTCTCGCGTACAGCTTTGGGCTCTCACCAAGCCCGCTCTGCATTGATCGTTGCCTGCCACGGTAGAAGATGAGCAAAGCCAAGGGCAGCCAGAAGAAGGGCGCTGTTGATGGGCCGAAAGAATCGCTCATCTGGTTTGCGGCGATGTAGTTGAAAACGGAAACCGATGTTCCGAGCACCATCACATTAATTTCCGTCGAGTGGTCCCCCCTGTCCTTATCAAACAATGTACTGAGGACAGCGCTGACAACATATGTCACGACCACGAGTACCATCACTGACATCAACCCGACGCCGGGCACCCCCAGTGTTCTAAAGGCGTCGATGAACAGGTTGTGGCTATGGGGAGCAATATCGCCCACCCACTGCCCTGCGCCGACCCCCATAAACGGATGCGATAGGCCGAGGTCTATCGATATAGACCACAGCCGCTGCCGCGAGATGACCGAATGTGCCTCGCCTCCGGACAATTGGAGGGCGAGCAGATTGTAAGCCCGTGGATTGAGGTACTGCAATGCCACCAGGCTCGCTTCCAGCAATATCGGAGCCGTAACCATACCCGCGATTACTGCTATCGGGCTCTGCTTTCTTCTAACCAGATAGAAGCTGTATATTCCGAAGAACGCTCCGAGGCCTGCAACGCCGAGAACGAAATTTGTCTTTGAACCCGATTTCACCAAACCCAGGAGCACCGCAACGAGGCAGCCCAAGAGGAGAACACGGTGGCTGCGGGATGAGACCAGCTTCGCGGCGACAAGCGGCAGAGCAGCCGACAAGGCGATCCCGAGTTGGTTAGAGTGCTTGAAATAGCCTTCAGCGCGATCGGCAAATCTGGCATCGCCCAGCCCGATTGCGACTAGACAGGATGTTGCAACACTCATGATGATCATCGCCATCACTATCCTATCGATTGCCACGAGGCCCTTTGGTCTGGTGGAAATCGCTGCGACTGCTGGAATAATCGCGAAACCGAACACCTGCGCAAAAACCGCGCGCATCGTCCTGATCGGACTGTCGGCGTAAAGCATCGACAGTAGGGACAGAACCATGATGAAAGCAGATATGGCCAGCACCGCAGTCGCCAGTGCCGCTTCGGTCCGATGGAGGCGTCTTGCTGTTTCAGCATAGGCACCGACGCTTACCAGGGCGCAGAACAGAGCAAGCAGGAAGGAAAGTGAGCCATCCGTTCCGGCAATCCGCGTGGCGCCAGGGAACCAGATGGACACGATCAGCAAAAGAACGGATACCTGCAGCATAGATGGGATGTCACACCGAACGCGTGATCTAGGAATTTCGTGCCGACGCAACTCTGCCCTGATGCGCAACGTACAGCGCCTTGTTGGCAAGCTGCCGCACGGCAGGTGAATCTCCGCATACCTATTTTCACGAGCAGCCTAGGCTCAGCGGATGGACATGGAAATGTGCGAAAAGGGGTCATTGGGACAGGGTGCACTACGCCTTTTGTGCAAAGCGGCTGAGGTGCAGCGATTTCCCACAACTTGATCGACAGTCGGCCAGTCAGTGCAGCCGGATTGGGTGTTGGTACGGATTCGCAGATGTGGGAGACTCAGGTACGGCACTTTGAGTCTTCTGAGTCTTCCACACCGTAGGAGATCGCCGTGCTTTGGGGCCTTGTCGCAGTCGGCTTGATCGGCATTTTGCTGGGATTTCGTTTTCGAGCGGCTGCGCTCATCATCATGACGGCGGTGACCGTCGTGATCGGCGTCGTTGCAGGCGGCATCGGCAGTTTGTTTGACTGGGGCCGCCTGGTTTCAATCCTGCTTCTCGTAATCGTTCTGCAGTGCGCCTATTTGATCGGCCTCGTCCTTGGCGTCATCTGGCGCCGTGACATGTCACGCGAGCAATGACGATCCTCGGCTGCATTTTTCGCGCCCCGGCGCCGGAGCTGTTCGCCGTTGTTTTCGCCGCCAGGACACGCCGGCGTCTTTGCGGCAACGACATGCATGAGAGCAAGAATTTGCGGTGCGCTTTACTTAAGACGCATGGTCGAATTTCATCACGGCGAAGACAGTCCGGATGAGAATAACGACATCGGCCCACAGCGACCATTCCCGCACATAGCGGCTGTCGATGGAGACACGACTGGGATAATCCATCGCGTCTCTGCCGTTTACCTGCCACAGGCCGGTTAGCCCCGGTCGGGTTTTTAGATAATCGATCGCACAGGAGCCGTAACGTTGCAGTTCGTCGGGAACGACCGGACGAGGGCCGACACAACTCATCTCGCCACGCAGCACGTTAATGAGCTGAGGCAGCTCATCCAGGCTCGATTTCCTGAGGATATGCCCCAGGAATGTGATGCGCGGGTCGTTTTTGATTTTCCAATTCTGCTCCCACTCCTTGGCGGCTTCGGGATTGCTCGCGAGATAGTCGGCCAGCACCCGCTCCGAGTTCGCCACCATGGTCCTGAATTTATAGCAGGCGAAGCGCTTGCCATTGAATCCGACCCTGGTGTGGGAGAACACCGCCGGTCCCCCATCAGTCAACAATATCAAAAGGGCAACCGCCAGCATGACCGGGGCGGCAAGGACAAGTGCGATCGATGCGACAGCCATGTCCATGATCCTTTTGGGCCGGCCTCCAAGCGGACGGAGGTTTTGGCCGATCCGGGTGCTGGGCCTGCGGCGCTTTATGTCAAATGCGCTGATTGTCACGGGTCTCACCAAGAAACGCGGTTGGTGTTGCTGCCCAACTTCACAGCGGCTTGGGATTCTTGGCAAGAGAAGCAAAGGAGGTAGCGGCGTACCCGGTGCTCGTTACTCCTAAGCCTGACCCGCGCGTCGATGGCGTGGTGTCTATAAGCCTTCTGATCAAACGGCGTATCACCTAGCATCCGTTTGCTGCGGTAGCAGTCCGGGCAGGTCGGCTGTATTGCCAAAGTCTGCATTGGACCTGGCTCAGCCACCAGGAGATCAGGGTCCCAACCGAATCCAGGCCGTCACGCTCGTGGAGATACAGGAACCACGTTTGATAAATGCGCAAGGCGCAAAGGCGTCCGTCAAAGCAATGCAGGAAATACACGTGCATCACGCCGAGACAAGATCCCCCTGGGCGGTTTGTCAGCTTAACGGACATTCCAGGCTTACAGTTCAGGCTTATTTGACAGTGGAGCGCGCAACGTGGTGTCCAGCTTGATGCCTTTACCGCGTGATCTTGCCGCGGCGTCGTTTTCTCGTGATATTCGCGAGATCGAGCTTGCCGAAGTACTTGCCATTGTGCGCAAGCAAATTGCCTTGCTTGATCTTGATCTCTCCGGCCTCACCGTGGTCGTTGGCGCTACGACAGGATACCAAGCGGTGACTGCCACAGCGGCGGCGCTCGCCAATGCCAGCCGTGTCGTTGCGCTCGCCCGCATAACCTCCAGACATCCGAGCCTGGCCGCCATCGCAGATGCGACCTTGGCATTTGCCAAACACGCTAAAGTCTCCGAACGCATTGAAGTGACGAACCGCATCGGCAGCCGCAAATGGCAGGACGTCGACCTCGTCACCAGTTGTCCCCAGGTCGGACCGATTTCGAGATCTCTCATTGAACTCTTGCCCTCACATGCGGTGATTTCGCTGATGGCTGAACCATGGGAGCTTCGGCCGGGCTTTGTGGACTTCGACGCCTGTGAAGAGGCCGGCATCAAAGTCGCGGCTCCCAATCTCAACCACCCAGCCATAGACCTGCTGCCGGAATTCGCGCGGTTATGCTGCATCTTGCTCAGCGATGCTGGTGTCGATCAACGAGCCGCGAGGCTCGCCATCGTCTGCGACACGCCCTGTGCACCATCCCTTGAGCAGGCGCTACGCGCGGGCGGGGCGAGAGTAAGTGTTTTTTCGCATCCCATGCTCCTGACCGACGGCACATGGGATGTGATCGTGGTCGCGATGAGGCCGTCCGACAAACCTTCAATGGACATTAACAGCCTGGGCCGTATTGCCCGGAACTCTCGCCAAGCGCTCCTGGTGCAGTTCAGCGGCGGCATCGATCGCTCTGCCGCGAGCTATTTTGGCCTCAGGGTCTGGCCACCGAAGCGGCTCACCCGTGGTCAGCTAGGCCTTCCACTTGACGTACTCGGATCGGCTCCAATCGTCCGCAGACTGACGGGAGGGCTGAAGGCTGCCGAAGCAGCATATCGTGGCGTAGAGCTTGGACGGGACAGCATTGGATTTCTCGTGACGGCGGGGTCCGCAACGGTTGGTGCCTAAGCACACGCCCAGCGTGCCGTTCGCGACAAGGCACGGACGGCAGCATCGATCTTCGGAACTTGCCAGAATGGCGAACCCGTGGTCCCGCCCTTAACGCGCTCGGCGGTTTATATTGCCAAGCCGGCCAGGCAAAGACCGATCGGGCAGCCTTCACAGCAACATTTGTCTAAGCTTGTACGCTACCTCCGTGCGGTTTGTAGCCTTGAGTTTTTTCATGATATTTCGGATGTGGACCTTGACGGTGCTCTCGCAGAGGTTGAGCTCGTAAGCAATTATCTTGTTCGCCTTGCCTGTCCTGAGCGCCTCCACAACCGCCGCCTCGCGTGTGGTGAACATGCCGGTGAGCGGACGGGCCCCGTTTGTGGTCGAGTGGATGATCTCTCGAAGAGCCAGCACGCAGCTGGCGGGGACAAAGATCCCTCCGGCACGAGCGAGACCGATAGCCTCGGCCGCTACCTTCACCTTCACGCTTGTAGGGATGTAGCCTCGGGCGCCGCATTCGAGAGCAGCGAGAACCTCCACCGGCTCGTCGGAATCCACCACGACGATTACGGGTACGGTGCCAAACTCGGAAATGAAGTGCGAAAGTTCCGCCCGAACGCTCTGGTCCGTGACCTTTCTGGCGCCGAGAATTACGAGGATCGCGGACGGTTGCGCTTCCCCGGCAATGTGCTGGATTTCGTCGAGCGATCCGACCGCGCTAACCCGCCAAGTGGGATTGTGTTCGATGAGGCCGCGCGCAAGGCATTCACGTTCGAGTGCCCGCTTGTCGACAATCATGACCAAGCCTTCGCTTGGGCCTCCTTCATCGAGATCGGACCCGCTAAGACCATTCGCGTCCGGCAGATGCCCATTGTGTATCGGTCTTGTTGCGTCGTTCCAAAAATCGGAAATTTGGGGGTGTCCCATCGCCTTACTTCTCCTCTCCGTCGCTCCCTTTTTGTTTTGCCCCCTCTCGCAAAATTCGGCAGAAGCGTGACCTGTACGCTCGTTCATCATGTGTCAGGTTGCGTAGTTGTTGACTGACGATTGGATTCAAGGAGTAGGGCATACGCCGCCCCAACGCACGGACGTATGGCTTCCTCGCTCCATGGAGGTAACCCAACCTGGAAGGCATACTACGATGCTGTGGAAAAGGCGCATTAATCCTGGTTAACAATTTGGTAATTATATCTCAGGTAGCTAATATACCTAACCGTATTACAACCTGTAATTGTATTTCGCCACGAGACACCAATAACGCGAATTCAAGATCGTCCGAACTGGGACCGCCGGTTGACCAGTTCTGCCTCGACCACCAGCGAGCTCACCGGCTTATCGGCTATCGGTGACCCCCGAATTGTGGCTCTCGTACTCCGTTCGTATGCTTTGCGCGTGTTCGGCGTGAGCGCATATAGTCCCCAGCCCCCGGCGCCGTTTCTCACAAACTGCCCGTCGGTTAGGCCCGGTGTCCTAGCCCCATCCCAACAACGGGTGCCGGGCCGCTCCATCAGAACGCCTCGTTGACTAAAGGCCCGCCACCCCATTTGCGAGGCGACGAGCCCTCGCCCCAGCCCACACATCTATCAAAGCAATTGCGGTGCCAGACGTACTGACCCGTAACGGGTCACATTTGGCCCAGCGGCGGACGAGCTTCCACATCGGAGCTCGCGGCAACGATAGTGGGATTTCATGGACGCGCGCCCAAGCGTATAACGATCCAGCAGTCTTCTCACCTGACCTTGCGGAAGCGTAGATCGCGAGAAGACAGCCGGTGAATAGGGTTGGAGACGGCCATGTCCATCAGACGCCAGATCGGATCGCCCGGCAAAGTGCGGGCCCGCCTTTCGAATTGCATCGCGGCCGACTGCCGTGGATGAGGGTCGCCGGACGGCAATTCTTAACCTGTCCTTTTCCAGTGCGAGGAACGTCCGCGATTATCTGGCGGCGCAGGAAAAGAAGTCGCTGCTGCGCTTCCTGACCTGCGGTTCGGTCGATGACGGCAAGTCGACGCTGATCGGGCGCCTGCTTTCCGACACCAAGCAGATTTTCGAGGACCAGCTCGCCGCGCTCGAACGCGATTCGCGCAAGCACGGCACGACCGGCGACGACATCGACTTCGCGCTGCTGGTCGACGGTCTCGAGGCCGAGCGTGAGCAAGGCATCACCATCGACGTCGCCTACCGCTTCTTCGCCACGTCGAAGCGCAAGTTCATCGTCGCCGACACGCCCGGTCACGAGCAATACACGCGCAACATGGCGACCGGCGCCTCGACCGCCGACCTGGCGATCGTGCTGATCGATGCGCGGCAAGGGGTGCTGCGCCAGACCAGGCGCCATTCGATCATCGCCTCGCTGCTCGGCATCCGCCACATCGTGCTGGCCGTCAACAAGATCGATCTGGTCGGGTTCGACCAGGCGGTGTTCGAGCGGATCGTTGAAGACTACCGGCAATTCTCGCGCGATCTCGGCTTCCAGACCATCGTGCCGATCCCGATGTCGGCTCGGTATGGCGACAATGTCAGCCGCCGCTCGGACGCCATGGAGTGGCATTCCGGGCCGACGCTGATCGAGCATCTCGAAACCGTGTCGGTCGATGCAGCGGTGGTCGACCTGCCGTTCCGCTTTCCGGTCCAGTATGTCAATCGCCCCAATCTCGACTTTCGCGGTTTTGCCGGCACGATCGCCTCCGGCTCGGTCGCGTCAGGCGACGAGATCGTTGTCGCCAAGTCCGGCAAGTCTTCGCGCGTCAAGCGGATCGTCTCGCATGGCGGCGACCTCGCCCAGGCGGCTGCCGGCCAGGCCGTCACGCTGGTTCTTGACGACGAGGTCGAGATCTCGCGCGGCAACATGCTGGTTTCGCCGGCCGCACGGCCGCAGGTCGCCGACCAGTTCGCCGCCAACATCGTCTGGTTCGACGAGCATGCGCTGCTACCCGGCCGCTCCTACATCCTGCGCACCGAGACCGACCAGACCAGCGCCACCGTCACCGACCTGAAATACCGGATCAACGTCAACGACTTTGCCCATGAGGCGGCCAAGTCGCTCGAAATGAACGAAGTCGGCATCTGCAACATCTCGACGCGGACGCCGATCGCCTTCGATCCCTTCGCCGAGAACCGCACCACCGGCGCCTTCATCCTGATCGATCGCATCTCGAATGCCACCGTCGGCGCCGGCATGATCCTGCACACGCTGCGCCGCGCCGAAAACATCCACTGGCAATCGCTCGACGTCGGCAAGCGTGTGCGCGCCGACATGAAGAACCAGCGGCCCGC